>WHTA01000034.1 GCA_009379825.1 Streptosporangiales bacterium | reverse complement strand
CATAGAGGCCGCCCTCGCCGCCGGGTCCACGGCAGGCCAGCGGACCGCTGACGGCGATACCGGGTAGCCAACTTCACCACGTATTCGCCGCAGCCAGCCGTTGACGGTCGGACAGCGCCGGACGTCACCGGACAGCGGAGACCGGCCCCTCACCGGAGTTTACCCTGGTGAGGGGCCGATTCTTGTGGGGCGAGCGGAGGGCGTGGGATTTGAACCCACGGAGACGCTCCCGCGCCTCAACGGTTTTCAAGACCGTCGCACTCGGCCACTATGCGAGCCCTCCTGGTGTGCGTCAGCCTATCTGTCCCGCTACGGTGGGAGTAGCACGTGGTTGCGCCTAGGGTTCCGTTCGTCGCCTGCTGTCGGGAGCACCGGCCACGCACAATGAAGGCGGCGGGGTCTGGACCGAGCGGCGCCAGGAACCGGCCGTACGGCCGGCCCACACCTTAAGGGAGAAAAGCCAGGAGGGCTCCAATTCGGCGTGCCCCGGTACGGGGCAGGGCCAAGCGAGGAGCCTCCTGATGAACGGCGTTACCGGCGGCGAGGGCCTGCCGCTCACCGCAGCGTTGGCCGTCCAGGCTGGCGTAGATGTTCGCCGAGACGAAGCCGCGGTAGTGCTGCATGACGTCCTCGGTGGCGCGCACCAGGGCGTCTACCAGCTGCTGCTGCTTGTCCGGCGCCACCGTGAAGACGTTGATCAACGTGGCGACGCTTGCGTCCTTGTCGATGCTGCTCGTCGGCATGGGCCACACCCTACGACGCGTCGCAGCTGAGTGTGCTCTCCCGCAGGACCAGCCGGTGGTCGGCCGTCAGCTCGCGCGGTTCCTCCTCCTCGCCGCGCACCCGGGCGGCCAGCGTACGGACGGCTTCCGCGGCGATCTGTTCCTTGTCCGGCGCCACCGTGCTCAGCGTGGGCACGCTGTACGCGCCCTCCTCGATGTCGTCGAACCCCATCACCGCGACGTCGTCGGGCACCCGCAGGCCGCGCTCGTACAAGGTACGCACCGCGCCGAGCGCGAGCAGGTCGCTGAAGCAGAACACCGCGTCCGGGGGATCGGGCAGCGCGAGCAACGCCTGCATCGCCGCCGCGCCCGTGGCGCGGGAGAAGTCGTCGGCGCTCGCGATCAGCTCGGGAACGACCGGTAACCCGGCCGCGGTCAGGGCCGCCTCGTACCCGGCCTGGCGCAGCCGCGCGGTCTCGCCCGCCGCGGTCTCCTGCGCACCGATCGCCGCGACCCGCCGCCGGCCGAGGCCGGTGAGATGGTCGACCGCCTGCCTGGCCGCGGCGACGTTGTCGATGGCGACGTGGCAGGCCGGCCCGTGCGAGACCAGCTCGCCGAGCAGGACGAGCGGGATGTCCACCCGGATCTCGGCCAGGTCGTCGCGGCCGAGCGCGAGCGGGCTGAGCAGCACCCCGTCGACCAGGTTCGTGCCGAGGCCCTGGACGGCGACCAGCTCGCGGTCACGCAACCCGTCGGTCTGGTCGATCAGCACCGTCCACGACTGCTCCTCGGCCGCCTTGATGACGAACCGAGCCAGCTCGGCGAAGTACGGCGCGTCCAACTGGGGCAGCGCCAACGCGATCAGGTCGGTACGCCCGCGCCGCAGGTTCCGCGCCGAGAGGTTGGGCCGGTAGCCGAGCGACTCGATCGCGTCCAAAACGCGCTGCCGGGTCGCCGGGGTGACGTGCGGGTAGTCGTGGACGACGTTCGACACGGTCTTGATGGAGACGCCGGCGACGGCTGCGACGTCCTTCAGGCTCACCGCCACGACGACCTCCTCCGATCGCGCCGGCCGGGTTCAAACGCTACGCCCTAGTGTGAACAGGTGCGACGACTCCGTGGGCTCCGGTCGGTACTCGCCGGACGCGACTTCCGCCGGCTCTACGCCACCCGGCTGATCTCGCAGTCCGGCGACGGCCTGTTCCAGGTGGCGCTGGCGGCGTACGCGTTCTTCGACCCGCAGCGGCAGCCCACCGCACCGGCCGTCGCCGGCGCGTTCGCCGCGCTGCTGCTGCCGTACTCGCTCGTCGGCCCCTGGGCCGGGGTCTTCCTCGACCGCTGGCGGCGCCGGCAGGTGCTGGTCTTCGCGAACCTCGTACGCGGCTCGCTTGTGCTGGTCATGGCCGGCGTGATCGCCGCAGGCGCACCGCTGGCCGTGCTGCTCGGCCTCGGGCTCGCCGTCGTCAGCGTCAACAGGTTCTTCCTCGCCGCCCTGTCCGCGGCGCTGCCGCACGTGGTCGCGCGTACGGAGCTGGTGACGGCCAACTCGCTGTCCACCACGTCCGGCACGATCGCCGCGTTCGCCGGCGGCGGCCTCGGCTACGGCCTGCGGCTGGTGTTCGGCGAGGGCGCGACCGGCACCGCCTTGCTGCTCGCGACCACCACTGTGTGGTACCTCTGCTCGTCGCTGGTGGCGCTCACCATGGCGAAGCAGCTGCTCGGCCCGGACGACGGCCCGACCAGGCTGGCGCTACGGACGGCGCTCGGCGACGTCGCCCACGGGCTCGCCGCGGGCGCACAGCACGTGTGGAGCAGGCGCCCGGCCGGGCACGCGCTGCTGGTGATGGCGTCGCAGCGGTTCTGGTACGGCCTGGCAACGCTCTCCGTGCTGCTGCTCTACCGCAACTACTTCCACGCGGACGAGGTCGCCGCGGGGATCGGCGGGCTCGCGCTGGTGCTCGGCGCCACCGGCGTCGGGCTGTTCCTCGCCGCACTCATCACGCCGGTCGCCACCAGGCGGCTGCGGAAGCAGACCTGGATCACCGTCGTGCTCGTCGGCGCCGGCGTGGCACAGCTGGCCTTCGGGCTGCCGTACCGGGAGCTGCTGTTCGTCCCTGCGGCGCTGCTGCTCGGGCTGGCGGCGCAGAGCATGAAGATCTGCGTCGACACGCTCGTTCAGGAGACAGTGGACGACTCGTTCCGCGGCCGGGTGTTCTCGTTCTACGACGTGCTGTTCAACGTCTCGTTCGTCTCGGCCGCGGCCGTCGCGGCGGTGGCCCTGCCCGCCACCGGCAAGTCGTACGCGGTGTTGACGCTCATTGCGCTCGGCCACTGCGCGACCGGGCTGGGGTACGCGGCGGTGAACCGCCGCTCGTCCCGTGGCAGCACCGTCTCGGCGGCGGGTGAGGCGTCGCGGTAGGGTCCGGTGCGTGCCCGCACGACCACTCGAAGAGCTCGTGGACACCGGCTGGGCGAAGGTGCTCGCGCCGGTCGCCGAACAGATCACTGCCATGGGCGGCTTCCTGCGCACCGAACTCGAGGCAGGTCGCGGCTACCTGCCGGCAGGTGAGCACGTCCTCCGCGCGTTCCAGCAGCCCCTGGACAACGTCCGGGTACTGATCGTCGGTCAGGACCCGTACCCGACGCCCGGCCACCCGGTCGGCCTCTCGTTCTCCGTCGCGCCGGACGTACGGCCGGTCCCGCGCAGCCTGGTGAACATCTTCAGGGAGTACTCCGACGACCTGGGGTACCCGACGCCGGCCAACGGCGACCTGACCGCCTGGGCGGAGAACGGGGTGCTGCTGCTCAACCGCAGCCTCACCGTACGGCCGGGCGCGCCGGCGTCGCACCGCGGCAAGGGCTGGGAGGCCGTCACCGACCAGGCCATCCGCGGTTTGGTCGAACGCGGCGCGCCGCTGGTCGCGATCCTGTGGGGCAGGGACGCGCAGTCGCTGCAGCCGCTGCTCGGCGACACCCCCGTCATCAAGAGCCCGCACCCCAGCCCGATGTCCGCCGACCGTGGCTTCTTCGGCTCCCGGCCGTTCAGCCGCGCGAACGAGCTGCTCACCGAGCGCGGCGGCGTCCCCGTCGACTGGCGGCTGCCCTGAGCGGTTGCGCCAGCCCGGCCTAGCAGTGCGGTCATCCCGGGGCCGGGTGCCGCGGGCTAGCGTGGGGGACGACCTCAGCACAGGGACGGTGCGGGATGGCTGACCCACAAGCCTACATCTTCGACGCGGTACGTACGCCACGCGGTCGCGGCAAACGCGGCTCGCTGCACGAGATCAAACCGGTCGCGCTCGCCGCCGGCGTGCTCAGCGCGCTCGCCGAACGCACCGAGCTGGACACCGCCGCGGTGGACGACGTGGTGTTCGGCTGCGTCTCGCCGGTGGGCGAGCAGGGCGGCGTGATCAACCGCGCCGCCGCGCTGTTGGCCGGCTGGCACCTCGACGCGCCAGGCGTGCAGCTCAACCGGTTCTGTGCCTCCGGCCTCGAGGCCGTGAACATGGCCGCCGCGAAGGTACGGTCCGGGTTCGAGGACGTCGTGGTCGCCGGCGGCGTGGAGTCGATGTCCAGGGTGCCGATCGGGTCCGACGGCGGCGCCTGGGTGATCGACCCGGAGACCAACAGCGAGCTGAGCTTCGTACCGCAGGGCATCAGCGCCGACCTGATCGCCACCCGCGCCGGCTTCGACCGCGAGGACGTCGACGGGTTCGCGCTGCGTTCGCAGGAGAAGGCGGCGCTGGCCAGGGAGAAGGGCCTCTTCGACCGGTCGATGGTGCCGGTGCTGGACCGGAACGGGCTGACCGTACTCGACCAGGACGAGACGATCCGGCCGGACACCACGCTCGCCGGCCTCGCCGGGCTCAAGCCGAGCTTCGCGCAGATGGGTGCCGCCGGCTTCGACGCGGTCGCCGTCGACAAGTACCCGGAGGTCGAGCGGATCGAGCACGTGCACACGCCGGGCAACTCGTCGCAGATCGTGGACGGCGCGGCCGCCATGCTCATCGGCAACGAGCACGCGGCCGAGACGCTCGGTGTGCGGCCGCGGGCACGGATCCTCGCCACCGCGGCCGTCGGCACTGAGCCGACCATCATGCTCACCGGCCCGATGCCCGCCACCCGAAAGGCGCTCGCGCGCGCCGGGCTGGGCCTGGACGACATCGACCTGTTCGAGGTGAACGAGGCGTTCGCCTCCGTCGTCCTGCTCTTCCAGCGGGAGCTCGGCGTAGCGCCGGAGCGGGTGAACGTGAACGGCGGCGCCATCGCACTCGGCCACCCGCTCGGCGCGACCGGCTGCATGCTGCTCGGCACGTTGCTCGACGAGCTGGAGCGGCAGGACCTGCACCGCGGCGTCGCGACGCTGTGCATCGGTGGCGGGATGGGCGTGGCCACCGTGATCGAGAGGGTGTGACGACATGATCAGCTACGCCGTCGACGCCGACCGCGTCGTCACGCTGACCTTCGACCAGCCCGGCAGGTCCGCGAACACCATGGGCGCGGAGTACACCGAGGCGATGGGCGCGACGGTCGACCGGCTGGAGGCCGAGCGCGACGACATCGCCGGCGTGGTCGTCACGTCCGCGAAGAAGACGTTCTTCGCCGGCGGCGACCTCGCCATGCTCGCCTCCATCCGCCCCGAGCAGGCGGCGGAGTTCACCACCGAGGTGGCCAGGATGAAGGACCAGCTGCGGCGGCTGGAACGGCTCGGCCGGCCGGTCGTCGCGGCGTTGAACGGTTCCGCACTCGGCGGCGGCTACGAGATCGCACTCGCCTGCCACCACCGGATCTGCGTGGCCGACGACAGCGTGCGGGTGGGGTTGCCCGAGGTCACCCTCGGCCTGATCCCCGGTGGCGGCGGCATCACGAGGATGGTGCGGATGCTCGGCTTGGAGGCCGCCTTCCCGCTGCTGACCGAGGGCAAGCAGCTGCGCCCGATCGACGCCGAGCACGCCGGCCTGGTGGACGTACTCGTGCCCGACCGCGAGACGCTGCTCGCGGACGCGAAGGCGTGGGTGCTCAGCCACCCGGATGCACAGCAGCCCTGGGACACGCGCGGGTACAAGCTGCCTGGCGGCTCCCCGGCGTCGCCGTCGAAGTACTCGCTGCTCGCGGCCGCGCCGGCCATGCTGCAGGCGAAGACGCACGGCAACCTGCCGGCGCCGAAGGCGATCCTTTCGGCCGCGGTGGAGGGCGCGCTGCTCGACGTCGACACCGCGCTGGCCGTCGAGACCCGCTACCTCACCGAGGTGGTCACAGGTCAGGTCGCGAAGAACATGATCGGCGCGTTCTGGTTCCAGCTGAACGCGATCAAGTCCGGCAGGTCCCGACCGGAAGGCATCCAGGCCGGCAAGGTACGCAAGGTCGGCGTGCTCGGCGCCGGCATGATGGGGTCGGGCATCGGCTACGCCAGCGCGCTGGTCGGCGTCGACGTGGTGTTGAAGGACGTCGACCGGGCCGCGGCGCAGCGCGGCAAGGACAAGATCGTGGAGCTGCTCGACGAGCGGGTGGCCGGCGGCAAGCTGACCGCCGACGGCCGCGACACGGTCGCCGCCCGGGTCGTCGCCACCGGCGACGACGTCGACCTGGCCGGCTGCGACCTGGTGATCGAGGCGGTGTTCGAGGACCGCGGGCTGAAGCACCGGGTGACCGCCGCTGCGGAGCAGCAGGCGGCGTCGGACGCGGTCATCGCCTCGAACACGTCCACGCTGCCGATCACCGGCCTGGCGGAGGCCGTGCCGGACCCGAAGCGGTTCGTCGGCCTGCACTTCTTCTCGCCCGTGCACAAGATGCCGCTGGTCGAGATCATCCGCGGCGAGCAGACCTCCGACGAGACGCTCGCCCGCGCGTTCGACTACGTGCAGCAGGTCAGGAAGACCCCGATCGTGGTCGCCGACGGGCGCGGCTTCTTCACCTCCCGGGTGTTCGCGGCGTACGCGCTCGAGGGCATCGCCATGCTGGCCGAGGGCGTGCCGCCCGCGCTGATCGAGAACGTCGCACGCCGCGCCGGCCAACCGGTCGGCCCGCTGGCCGTCACCGACGAGGTGACCCACTCGCTGATCTGGCACATCAGGGAGCAGACGCTCGCCGACCTGGAGGCCGCCGGCGAGGCGGGCGAGGGGAACCACCTGGTCGACCACCCGGCGTTCGCGGTCGTCGACACGTTCGTGAATGAGCTGCAGCGTACGGGCAAGGCGGCCGGGGCGGGGTTCTACGAGTACCCGGACGGCGGCAAGAAGTACCTGTGGCCGGAGCTGGCCTCGCGCTACCCTCGCACCGCGGCGGACGTAGCCGAGCAGGACATCTGCGACCGGCTGCTGTTCGCGCAGGTGGTCGACACGGTGCGCTGCCTGGAAGGCGGCGTGCTCGGCTCCGTGGCGGACGCGAACATCGGCAGCATCTTCGGCCTCGGCTTCCCCGCCTGGACCGGTGGCGCGGCCCAGTTCGTGAACAGCTACGGCGCGGCGGCGTTCGTCGAGCGCGCCGATGACCTGGCCGGACGCTACGGGCCGAGGTTCACCCCGCCGGCACTGCTGCGGGACCTCGCCGCCCAGGGTGGCGAGCTGACCTGACGTCTCCGGGGTGGTTCAGGGTTCCTCCCGATGGCCACCGTGGCCGCCATCCGGTGAGAATGGCGGGGTCAACAGAAACCTTGGGAGACAGTCCATGTTGCGTACCGTGCTGCTTGCCGTCGCAGCCGTCATCGGCGTCATCGTCGTCGGCTCCGTGCTGATCGCGTTCCTGAAGGTCGCGCTGCACCTGCTGTTCTACGTCTTCATCGGCGCCCTGCTCGTCGGCGGCATCGTGTTCGTCGTCGGCAAGGTCCGGGGCTCACTGGACCGGTAGGTCGACGGGCGCGCCGTCGACCCGGCCGCGGTACGACCCCGGGGTCGTGCCCGTCCACCGCTTGAACGCCCGGTGGAACGCGCTGGCCTCGGAGAAGCCGAGCCGGGCGGCGAGCTGTTCGACCGGCTCGTCGCCGCGCGCCAGCGCCGCCACCGCCGCGTCGCGCAGCACGTCCTCGCGTACGGCGCGGAACGACGTGCCCTCGTCGCGCAGCTTCTTCCGCACGTTCTGTTCGCTCATCGCCAGGTCGGCGGCCACCTCGCGCAGGCTACGTAGATGCTGCTCGCCCGGGCGGTCGAGCAGCCGGCGCACCTGGTCCGCCACTCTCGTGCCGTAGTCGCGCCTGGCCAGCAGGCCGGCCGGCGCCTCCCGCAGGAACACCGCGAGCGACCGCTCGTCCTGCAGCACGGGCAGGTCGAGCAGCTCGGCGTCGAACGTCAGCGCCGTTCGCGGCCGGTCGAACCCGGCGGGGCAGCCGAACAGCGAGTCGTACTCGTCGCTGTGCACCGGTTCCGGGTAGCCGAGCTCCGCCCGCCGCAGGGGGATCCGCCGGCCGGTCACCCAGTTGGAGAACCGGTGCCAGATCACGAGGATCGACTCGGCGAGGAACCGGTCGGGGTCTGCGACGTGCGTCGTCACCTCGACCGATGCCTCCCCGGCGGTCACCACCAGGTCCATCCGCGGCGCACCGGGGAACAGCCGGTAGAACGCGAACCCGCGCCGTAGCACGGCACCGAGGTTGGGGCAGTGGATGGTGGCGTGGCACATCATGGCGAAGGTGCCGCGCCGCGACGGCGTCGGGCCCAGCCCCATGAACTCGTCGTCCAGCGTCTCCCACAGCGTCTGCGCCAGCGCGGTGAACTGTGCCGGCGTCACCCTGGCCCGCGGGTCGTCGAGCAACGCGGCGGGGATGCCGGCCGCCTTCAGCACGGGCACCGGGTCCACGCCGGCACGCCGCGCCCCGGCGAGCGCGGCCATGACGTGGTGACCACCGATGGTCCGCAGGTCCATAGCCACCCAAGTTACCCATGAGTTCGCCGGTATCGGTTCGGTCAGCGACCGTGAGCGTTCCCGCCATGGCCCGGCCGTCTCGGATCGCGGACGCTGTTCCCAGGTCGACTCGATGCGGAGGAGCAGTGTCCGAACTACGCGCGCAGCACTTCACCGCCGAACAGCAGGAGTACCGCCGGGCGTTCCGCGAGTTCGTCGAGCGCGAGATCGTGCCCAGGCAGCCGGATTGGGAGGTCGCCGGCATCGTCGACACCGACATCTGGCGGCTGGCCGGCAAGCACGACTTCCTGCTGCCGTGGGCCGACCCGGAGTGCGGCGGCCTCGGCCTTACGGACATCAGGTACGAGCAGGTCCTCATCGAGGAGCTCTGCCGGGTCGACGAGACCGGCTTCGGCGGGCCGCTGCACTCGGCGATCGTCGCCCCGTACCTCGACGCGTACGGCACGCCGGAGCAGAAGCGGCGCTACCTGCCGCCTGCGGTGAGCGGCGAGTCGATCCTGGCCATCGGCATCACCGAGCCGGAGGCCGGCTCCGACGTCGCCGGCATGCGCACCACCGCCGTGGAGAAGGACGACCACTGGGTGCTCAACGGCGCGAAGACGTTCATCTCCAACGGCATCAACGCGAACCTGCTCGTGGTGGCCGCACGCACCGACCGGGACGCCAGCCACACGGTCGGCCTGTTCCTCGTCGACGGCGACACCCCTGGCTTCTCCCGCGGCCGCAAGCTCGACAAGCTCGGCCTGCGGACGCAGGACACGGCCGAGCTGTTCTTCGACGACGCGGTCGTGCCGAGGGAGAACGTGCTCGGCGACCCGCACGAGGGGTTCAAGGCGATCATGTCGATGTTCGCCCAAGAGCGGCTGGTCATCGCCATGGCCAGCGCGGCGTCGGCCGAGACCGCGCTGCAGACCACGCTGGCGTACGTGCGGGAGCGCAACGCGTTCGGACGGCCGATCGGCAGGTTCCAGAACACCAGGTTCACCCTCGCGTCGCTGCGGACGAAGGTCGACGCGGCGCAGGCCCTCGTGGACAGGTGCACGATCGCCCACGTCGACGGCAACCTGTCCGCGGACGCGGCCGCCGAGGCGAAGCTGTTCGCGAGCGAGACGCTCGGTGAGGTGGTCGACGACTGCGTACAGCTGTTCGGCGGCTACGGGTACATGTGGGAGTACCCGATCACGAAGATGTACGCGGACGCGCGCATCCAGCGCGTCTACGCGGGCACGTCGGAGATCATGCGCGAGATCATCGGCCGCTCCATGGACCTCTAGGCTGACCGCATGAGCGGGCCACTGGCGGGCATCCGCGTGCTGGAGCTGGCGAACCTGGCACCGGTGCCGTTCGCCTGCACCGTGCTCTCTGACCTCGGCGCCGAGGTGCTGCGCGTCGACCGGGCGGACGCCGCCGAGCAGCCGGGCACCGACCCGCTGGCCCGCGGCCGGCGGGTCGCGGCCGTCGACCTGAAGCACCCGCAGGGGCGGGAGGCGGTGCTCAAGCTCGTAGCGGGCGCCGACGTGCTGGTGGAGGGGTTCCGGCCGGGCGTGTGCGAACGGCTCGGCGTCGGCCCGGCGGACTGCCAGGCCAGGAACCCGCGGTTGATCTACGCGCGGCTGACCGGCTGGGGCCAGGACGGGCCGCTGGCGGCCTCCGCCGGGCACGACATCGACTACCTCGCCGTCGCCGGCGCGCTGTGGCCGATCGGGCCCGCCGACCGGCCACCACCGCCACCGCTGAACTACCTAGGCGACTTCGGCGGCGGCGGGCTGCTCACCGTCGTCGGGGTGCTCTCCGCGCTCGTCGAGCGGGCGCAGTCCGGCGAGGGCCAGGTGGTGGACGCGGCGATGGTCGACGGCGCGGCGCTGCTGTCCACCGCGCTGTACGGCTACCGCGCCTCCGGACTCTGGCAGGACCGCCGCGACGGCAACCCGCTCGACGGTGCAGCGCCGTTCTACCGCTGCTACACCTGCGCCGACGGCGGCTACGTCGCGGTCGGCGCGATCGAGCCCCAGTTCTACGCCGCGCTGCTGCACGGGCTGCAGCTCGACCCGGCCGAGCTGCCCGACCAGTACGACCCCACTCGGTGGCCGGTGCTCACCGAGCGGCTGGCGGAGGTGTTCGCGTCGAAGACCAGGGACGAGTGGGTCGCGGTGTTCGACGGCACTGACGCCTGCGTCGCGCCCGTGCTGCCGCCGGCGGAGGCGGCCGGGCACCCGCACAACGCCGCGCGCGGCACGTTCGTGGACGTCGCGGGCGTCGTGCAGCCCGGGGCCGCGCCGCGGTTCTCCCGCACACCTGGCGAGGTGCAGGGCCCGCCCGCCGGCCCGCACACGGCCGAGGCGCTCACCGCCTGGGGGGTTCACGGCCGCCGAGGTCACCGACCTGCACGCGGCCGGCGCCATCCGCTGATGCGGCAGACTGGCCGCATGCCTCGACTGACGATCGAGCCGGCGACCGATGAGGACCTGCCGGTGTACCTCCGCATCCGCGACGCGGCCGCGGAGGACATGGTCGCGAACGGCATCGTGCAGTGGCGTCCGGGAGAGCTGACCGTGCCGATGCTGCTCGACTGGCTCGGCGACGGCCGGATCTACGCTGCCAGGCTCGACGGCGAGCTGGTCGGCGGGCTGATGCTCATGTGGGCCGACCCGATGTGTGGGGCGAACGCGACGGCGACGCCGGCTACACCCACGGCCTGCTGATCGACCGCAGGTACAAGGGCGACGGGCTCGGCCAGCAGCTGCTGGCCTTCGCCGAGCGTACGATCGAGGAGAGCGGGCGCAGCCTGTCCAGGCTCGACACGGTGACCAGCAACAGCGCGCTGAGGCAGTACTACCGCGCCGCCGGTTACACGGAGGTCGGCGAGCGGGTGTTCGAGACAGGGAAGCCCTTCGACACCGGCGCCCATCGGGTCGGTGACCCTGTTCGAGAAGAAGTTGACCTGAAGCCGCAGCAGGCGGCGTACCGAGAAAGGATTCGATGGAGCGGACCCCTGTCGTCGAACTGACCTGGACCGACCCCGTCACGGGAACCCGTGCCTACCTCGTCCTCGACCAGCTGATCCGTGGCCTGGCCAGCGGTGGCCTGCGCGTACGCGGCGGCTGCACGATGGACGAGGCACGTGGCCTGGCGCGGGCGATGTCGCTGAAGGAGACGCTCGTCTACAACCCGGCCGACCATTACGTCCCGCTCGGCGGGGCGAAGGGCGCGGTCGACCTGGATCCCGACGACCCGCGGAAGCCGGACGTGCTGCGCCGCTTCCTCAGGGACGTACGGCCAACCGCGCACGCGCAGTGGTGCTTCGGCGAGGACTTCGGGGTGCGCCAGGAGCTGTTGGACGCGGTGGCCGCGGATGTCGACCTGCCGTCGACCATCGAGCCGCTGCTCGCCACGCTGGACGACCCCGCCAGCGCACGGCAGCGGATGAAGGACGCGTTCGGCGCCGACGTCGACGGGGTGCCGCTGGACGAGCTCGTCGGCGGCTACGGGGTGGCCGTCGCGACCGAGGCGTACCTGGCCAGCCAGGGTCGTGGGCTCACCGGCACGTCGGCCGTCGTGCAGGGCTTCGGTTCGATCGGCGGCGCCGCCGCCCGCTACCTGGCCAGGTCGGGCGCCAGGGTGGTCGCCGTGGCCGACCGCGACGGGCTGATCGTGGACGAGTCAGGTCTCGACGTGGAACGGCTGCTGCAGGCACGCGACGGCGGCGGTCGGATCGACCGCGCCCTCGACGGGGTCACCCTGTGTCCAGGTGCCGAGTGGCTGGACGTGCCCTGCGATGTGCTCGTGCCGGCCGCCGTGTCGTACGTGATCGACCGCGCCGACGCGGACCGGGTGCGCGCCGGCGTCGTCGTCGAGGGTGCGAACATGCCGACCCTGCCGGACGCCGAGGCCGCTCTCGGCGCCCGCGGCGTCGCTGTCCTGCCCGACTTCCTGGCCAACGTCGCGACCAACGCGTGGTGGTACTGGCTGGTCTTCGGCGACATCGGGCCGCAGCCGGACGAGGGCTTCGCGAAGATCGCAACGGTCATGCGCCGGCTGGTCGGCACGGTGGCCGAGGACGCCGACGGCGGCTCGCTCCGCGACGCCGCCCGCGCGCTCGCGGACCGCAACGCCGCCGCGCTCACCGAGCGGTTCGGGTAATTCCGTGGCGCCCGGCTGACGCGCTCGCGCAGACTGGGCGGTTGTGGGACATATTGGGGCGTCGCGGCTGCGGCAGCTGCTGCCCGACGGCCGGCTGCTCTACGACGAGGTCTCGTTCCGCGTAGGTGACGGCGACACCGTAGCGCTGGTCGGGGCGAACGGCGCGGGCAAGACCACGCTGCTGCGGACCATCGCCGGCGACCTGACCCCGACGGGCGGTGCGGTCACCAGCTCGGGCGGCATCGGCGTGATGCGGCAGTTCATCGGCTCCATCAGGGACGAGTCGACCGTCCGCGACCTGCTCGTCGGGCTGGCGCCGACCGCCGTCCGTACGGCTGCGGAGGAGCTCGACACCGCCGAGCTTGCGGTCATGGACCGCGATGACGAGCCCACCCAGCTGCGGTACGCGCACGCGCTCACCGCGTACGCCGACGCCGGTGGCTACGCCGCCGAGGTCGAGTGGGACACCTGCTGCCTGGTCGCGCTCGGGCAGCCGTTCGACAAGGTGAAGTGGCGCCCCGTACGTACCCTCTCCGGTGGCGAGCAGAAGCGGCTGGCCATCGAGGCGCTGCTGCGCGGCGCCGACCAGGTGCTGCTGCTCGACGAGCCGGACAACTACCTCGACGTCCCCGGCAAGCAGTGGCTGGAGGGGGCACTGCGCGAGACGCCGAAGACGGTGCTGTTCGTCTCGCACGACCGGGAGCTGCTCGCGCAGACGGCGAACAAGATCCTCACCGTGGAGGGCGGCACCGCGTGGGTGCACGGCGGCGGCTTCGCCAGCTATGACGACGCCCGCGAGGCCAGGCACGAGCGGATGGACGAGCTGCGTAGGCGTTGGGACGAGGAGCACGCCAAGCTGAAGTAGCTGGTGACGACGCTGAAGCAGAAGGCGTCGTACAACGCCGACATGGCCAGCCGCTACCAGGCGGCACAGACCCGGCTGCGCAGGTTCGAGGAAGGCGGCCCGCCGCAGAAGCGGCCGAAGGCGCAGCGGATCAGGATGCGGCTGGCCGGCGGACGTACGGGAGTACGGGTCGCCACCTGCTGGCAGCTCGCCCTGACCAACCTCACCGAGCCGTTCGACGTGGAGGTGATGTACGGCGAGCGGGTGGCCGTACTCGGCGGCAACGGCACCGGCAAGTCGCACTTCCTGCGGCTGCTCGCCGGCTGGCCGGACGACCTGCCGACCGTCGCGCACACCGGGACGTGGAAGCTCGGCGCGCGGGTGGTGCCAGGACACTTCGCGCAGACGCACGAGCGTCCCGACCTGGTCGGCGTCACACCGGCGGAGGCACTCTGGCGCGACCACTCGCTCCAGCTGCACGACGCCATGCACGCGCTCGCCAGGTACGGGCTGGCGCCGTGCGCGGAACAGCCGTTCGACACGCTCTCCGGCGGCCAGCAGGCGAGGTTCCAGGTGCTGCTGCTCGAGCTGTCCGGCGCCACCTTGCTGCTGCTCGACGAGCCGACCGACAACCTCGACCTGGAGAGCGCCGAGGCGCTGGAGCGCGGCCTGGCCGAGTACCAGGGCACGGTCCTCGCCGTCACGCACGACCGCTGGTTCGCGCGCGGCTTCGACCGGTACCTGCTGTTCGGCGCGGACGGCACCGTACGCGAGACCCCGGAGCCGGTCTGGGAGGGCCGGGGTTGACGAGCGGACCGGTCAGTCGGCCCGCTCGGCGGCCTTGACCGCGGCGAACGCGTCCAGGATGCCGGAGCCGATCAGGTGCTGGCTGCCACCGCAGCCGCTCGGCGTGTTCAGCACCGCGTCCTGGGTGGTCGACCGGAGGATCTTCGCGGTCTGCTCCACGTCGCCCTTGAGCTCCGGGTTCGCCGACCACATCAGCGCGACCGTGCCCGTCACGTGCGGAGTCGCCATCGACGTACCGTCCATCGTGGTGTACTGCCCGTTCGGCACCGCCGACCAGATCGCCTGCCCGGGGGCGGCGAGGTCCGGCTTGCCACGTGCGTTCCCGCCCAGGGCCACCGGGCCGCGGCTGGAGAAGGGTGACAGGTCGCGCTGGTCGTTCACGGCCGCCACGGTGAACGAGTCGTCGTAGATCGCGATCGGGTCCTCGATCGTGCTGCAGTCCGGGCCGGTGTTCCCCGCGGACGCAGCCACGAAGATGCCCGCGGTGGTGAGCGCACGTATCGCCGACCGCAGCACGTTCGGGTCGCACCCTTCCGACGGCGGGCACCCCCACGAGTTGTTCAGTACGTCCGCAGCCCGCTTCGGGTCGCCGTCCTCGAACGGGTCGCCGTCGGCCGGGTACGGCGCCAGCATGAACTGCAAGCAGTCCAGGTAGAGCGCGGGGTTGCCGACGTTGCGACCCAGGTTGGTGCAGCCCATCCACTCCGCGCCCGGCGCGACGCCCACGTCCTTGCCGACGGCGGTGCCGAGCGTGTGCGTGCCGTGCCCGCCGCCGCGGTCGGTCGGCCGGGAGGTGCCGAACCAGGGGTCGAGCCAGTTGTAGTCGTCGTCGCCGTCCCTGCCCCGGTAGCTGCCCCGCAGCGCGGGATGCTGGCCGTCCACCCCGCTGTCGGACTGGCCGACCACCACGCCCTTCCCGGTGACGCCGAGCTCCTCGCTGACGTCGTTCACCCGGATCATGGTCAGGTTCCAATTGGACCGCTCCGGCGGGCTGGTCGGACCCTCCGGAGACCTCGACGTCTCGCGCACCGGCCGCAGCCGCGGGCTGTCGAGCACCTTCGCCACCTCGGCCCGGCGCGACAGCCAGGGCCGCAGCTCCGCGCCGGCTTCCACCTCGATCGCGTTGACCAGGTAGTAGGGCGTGTAGTCCACGCCGATGCGGTCCAGCGCGCCGCGCAGCGGCCGCTGGGTGCGCTCCGCGTGCGACACCAGCTGGTCGTACGTCGTCTGTCGCCGCACGTCGAGCGCGCCACCGGCCTCGACGTCGCCGAGCGGGGACTGCGACTTCAACACGACGAACAGCCGGTCGCCGCTGAACCCGTGCTGGCCGGCCACCGCGTAGCCGCCGACCGACACCACGAGCGCGACGACCAGCACCGCGGCTGCGATCAACCGGCGCCGCACGACGCCGGCCAGCGCGAGTATGGCGCCCGCGACGACCAGCCCGACCAGCAGCCCCAGCCCGGTGGCCGCGCCGGCGTCCGCCACGGTGGTGGGTACGACCTGGGCGGCGTTCACCTCGTCCGGGTCGAAGAACGCCAACGGCCCGAACGAGAACGCCGCCACCGCCGCGATCGTCGGCAACCTGCGCGGCTTCGCGTACGACACTGCCGCGCAGACGAACCCCACGACGGGCACGCAGACGGCGAGCAGCACCGCTGTGGCGCGAGGCGTCGCGCCGGCGACGACCACGAGTACGGTCACGCTGCCGACCAGGCCGCCGAGCATGCTGGCGCGCAGCCGCGACCAGGCGCCGGCGAACGCATGCCACACCGGCGCAAGGACCACCGCGGTGAACCAGCCGAGCGCCAGCGCGAGGAGCACCACGGCCACCGTCTCAGCGAGGCCGCCGAACGCACCGAAGTACGTCCACGGCAGCACGGTCAGCAGCCCCGCCGCCAGGGCGAGAAGCGTGCCGCCGTCGCCGCCGGACCTGCCGACGCGGAACGCGGGTACCACGGAGAGCGCGACCGCGAACACTGCGAGCGCGGCGGCGAGTACGAGCGTGCTGAGCAGGCTCGACGTGCTCGGCAGCAGCCGCACCGGAACCAGGAGCGTGACGGCGGCCGCCGCGATCGTCCACGTCCGAGCCACCAGCCGCCCCTGCGGGTGCCGGCTCAGCCGCCAGAAGATCAGGCTGGGCAGCCCGGCCAGCAGCCCGAGCGCCAGCACCGCCACCCATGGCGCCGCTCCCTCCTCGCCGATCGACTGCTGGTCCACGAACCAGCCGGCGAGTTGGCCGACGACCGCGAGCAGGGCCGTCCACAGGCCGATGAAGGCCAGGATCACGGCGGCTGCCGCACCACTCGGCTCACCGCGGTCGGTGAACTGCACGGGCGCCGGCGGCGGGGGCAGCTGGCCCCAGTGCTGCGGCGCGATCGACCCTCCCGGTGGCGGCGGACCCGCACCGTACGGGCCGGGCGCCGGACCCGGTCCATGCGGCGGCCGATGAGCGTCGTACGGCGGCAGGTTCCCCATGCCGGTGAGCGTATCTATCCCGCACGTACGCCGTACTCGGGTCAGGTGTCGTCGCGCTGCTGAACCGCCCAGCGGTGCAGCTCTTCCTTGGCGCGCTCCTCGCCGAGCGGGCCGTGTTCCATCCGCAGCTCGAGCAGGTGCTGCAACGCCTTGCCGACCAGCGGGCCTGGCGGGATGCCGAGTTCGGCCATGACGACCTTGCCGTCCAGGTCCGGCCGGATCTTCGCGAGCTCCTCCTCCTCGGCCAGCCGGTCGATGCGCTCTTCCAGATGGTCGTACGCCCGCGCGAGCCGCTGCGCCTTCCGCTTGTTCATCGTGGTGCAGTCGGCGCGGGTGAGCTTGTGCAAACGGGCAAGCACGTGCCCGGCGTCGCGAACGTACCGCCGGACCGCGGAGTCCGTCCACTCGCCCTCGGCGTAGCCGTGGAACCGCAGGTGCAGCTCGACCAGGTGCGTGACGTCGGCGACCACGTCCTTCGGGTACCGCAGCGCGGCGAGCCGCTTCTTCGTCATCCGCGCGCCGACGACCTCGTGGTGGTGGAAGCTGACCCGCCCGTCCGGCTCCCAGCGCCTGGTGCGCGGCTTGCCGACGTCGTGCATCACCGCGGCCAGCCGCAGCACGAGGTCGGGGCCGTCGTCGCCCTCCAGGCCCATCGCCTGTTCGAGCACCTTCAAGGTGTGCTCGTAGACATCCTTGTGCCTGTGGTGCTCGTCGATCTCCAGCTGCATCCCGGGCAACTCGGGGAGGACGTGCTCGGCGAGCCCGGTGTCCACCATCAGGGTGAAGCCGCGCCGCGGCTCGTTGCCGAGCAGCAGCTTGGTCAGCTCGTCGCGGATGCGTTCCGCGGAGACGATGGCCAGCCGGTCCCGCATGCTGGTCATCGCCTCGACTACCGGCGCCGCCACCTCCAGGCCCAGCTGCGACGCGAACCTCGCCGCGCGCAGCATCCGCAGCGGGTCGTCGGCGAACGAGTCCTCCGGCCGGCCGGGGGTGCGGAGCACGCCGGCCATCAGGTCCTCCAGCCCGGCGTGCGGATCGAGCAACGGCTGCTCGGTGCGCAACGGCAGCGGCACGGCGATCGCGTTGACGGTGAAGTCACGGCGCGCCAGGTCGGCGACCAGCGAGTCCCCGTACTGCACCTCGGGCTTGCGGGAGTCCTTGTCGTACTGCTCGCTGCGGTACGTGGTGACCTCGAGCTTGTAGTCGCCCTTGCGCAACCCGACCGTGCCGAAGGCGATGCCCACCTCCCACACGGCGTCCGCCCAGGGCCTGGCCACCGCGAGGATCTCCTCCGGCCGGGCGTCGGTGGTGAAGTCCAGGTCGGCGCCGAGCGACCCGCGCAGCGCGTCGCGCACCGAACCGCCTACGAGCGCCAGCTGGTGGCCGGCGGCGGTGAACAACCGGCTCAGCTCGTCGGCTACCGGGGTGATACGGAGCAGCTCGGCCACCGCCCGCCGCTGGGCGTGGACGGACGACTCCTCGGTCGAGTTGGGGGACACGACAGACAAGGGTAGTCAGCCGGTCCGCGAGCGCGTGCGGGGTCGTGGTCACGGGCGCCGTGCGGTCCCCGTCTACCATCGGTCGGGTGTCATCCCGGCACCGCTCCCGCTCGAGCAAACCACCGTCCACCCGACCCGAGCCGGTCGAGGAGGTCTCGGCCGGTGGGCTCATCGTGGACCCCGACGGCGGGCGCCCGAAGGCGGCGTTGATCGCGCGCCGCGTCCGCGGCGGGGACCTGCTGTGGGCCCTGCCGAAGGGACACCTGGAAGCGGGCGAGTCGATCGAGGCGGCCGCCGTACGCGAGATCGCGGAGGAGACGGGGATCAGCGGACGCGTCGTACGACCGCTCGGCACGGTCTCCTACCACTTCGTGCACGAGCAGCTGTACATCCACAAGACCGTCCACCACTTCCTCGTCCGCGCCACCGGCGGCGCGCTCTCCACCGACGACATCGAGGTGGACGACGTAGCGTGGGTACCCCTCGACGAGGTGCCCATCCGGCTCGCATACCAGAATGAACGGGACCTCGTCACCGGTGACGCCGATTTGATGGCAGGACTGACGTGACCTCCAGACCCGGTCCGACCGGCCTCACGCGGTGGCCGCTGCTGCTGCTCGTCGTCGCGCTCGTAGCGCTGCCCGGGCTGGTGATCGGCCCGGCACCGGCGGACGCCGCGCGGGCACCGTTCGTGGCGATCGACAGTGTCACGCCGAAGGCGCCCACCGCCAAGAGCAAGCTGCGGTTCACCGGCGCGTTGCACAACCCGAGCAACTCGGTGCTCAGCGACCTCACCGTCCGGCTGCGGATCCTGCAGACGCCACTGACCAGCCGCGGGCTGCTCCAGGACGTGGGCGCGTCCGGCACCGAGACGATGGGCTCGCCGATCTACACCCGCACCGACGAGATCGACAAGGTCGCCCGCGGCGGCGTCGGCGGGTACGACCTGAAGGTGCCCGCCGCCGACCTGGGGCTGACCTCGTTCGGGGTCTACGCGGTGGCCGTCGAGGTGGTGCAGGCCGACGGCACGTCGGTCGCCCTGCAGCGGACGTTCCTCGTCTACTCGCCGGACAAGAAGTCGGTGCCGAGCCCGACGAAGATCGGCTGGGTGCTGCCCGTGGTGGACCGGCCGCACCAGGAGATCGGCAACACGTTCAGCGACGACACGCTCGCCAGCTCGTTCGCCGGCGGCGGCCGGATCAACCGCCTGGTAGCCACCGGGCAGACGGCGAACGCGGAGGACGTGCCCGTCACCTGGGCGGTCGACCCCGCCGTGCTCGACGCGGCGTCCACCATGACGAAGGGGTACCGGGTCAGGTCGGCGGAGTCCAAGGACAAGCTGGTCGAGGGCGCCGGCGGCGAGCAGGCCGGCGAGTTCCTCAGCGACATCCAGGTGGCGACGGAGGGGCGGTCCGTGCTCGCGCTGCCGTACGCCGACGTGGACACCGTCGCGCTCGCCCGCGCCGGCCTGTCCAGCGACGTGACCTCCGCGTTGAGCCAGGGCAAGGAGGTCACCACCGACATCCTCGGCACCACCCCGTCCGAGGACCTCGCCTGGCCGACCAGCGGCAAGGTCGACCAACGCGGCCTCGACGCGCTGGCCGCGACCGGGACCCGCACGGCGATCCTGGACGACGACGCGCTGCCGCTGACCGAACAGCTGAGCTACACGCCGGACCCGCTGGGCACGGTGCGTACGTCGAGCGGCAACGTCAAGGCACTGCTCGCGGACTCGCAGCTGACCGACATCGTCGGCTCCGCGCGCAACCGCCCGGGCAGCGCCGCGCTCACCGAGCAGCGCTTCCTCGCCGAGACGGCACTGATCACCGCGGAGCTGCCGAGCGTCTCGCGCGGTCTCGTGGTGGCACCATCCCGCGACTGGAACCCCCGCGGTGAGCTCGGCAGCGACCTGGTCAAGGCGACCGGCAGCGTGCCATGGCTCGAGCCGACCTCGCTGGACGACCTCAGCGCCGGCAAGCCGGCCGACGACCAGGCCCGCGGCGGCCTCACCTACGGCAAGAACTGGAAGCGGCAGGAGCTTGGCCGGTCGCACCTGAAGAAGGTCCGCACCCTGCACCGCTCCCTGGACGTGTTCTCTTCCCTCTTCAACCCGCTGCCCAGCGAGTTCGAGGACTACAACCTGGCCGTGCTGCGCGCCGAGTCGAGCGCCTGGCGCAGCAACAGGCACCGCGGCCGCGAGCTGCTCGACTCCGTCGCCGCCCGCGTCGCGCATCAACGCGGTCAGGTGCGCATCCTTAAGAACGACCGGCAGCTCTCGCTGGCGAGCGCGGAGAGCTCCGTACCGCTCACCATCGAGAACAACCTCGACCACCCGGTCACGGTCCGGCTGAGCATCCGGTCCGCGAACGAACGCCGGATGAAAGTGGGGAAGCTGCCCAAGTCGACCACCATCGGCCCGCGACAGAAGACCACGGTGAAGGTGCCGATGAACGCCGCGTCGAGCGGCGTGATCGAGCTGCGGACCCAGCTGCTCACCCCGGACCGCGAGCCGTACGACACGCCTGTAACGTTCAACGTGCGCGCGACCGTGTACGGCAGCGTCGCGCTCATCATCACCGGCTCTGCGCTGGTGGTGCTGTTCGCCGGTTCCGGCTACCGGGTGGTGCGCCGCGTCATGCGAGCCCGCCGACAGCGAGGCGAGGCCGCCGGATGACCGCACAGGAGTCCCCGGGCGACGCCGCCGAGTCGTCGGTCGACAACACGGGGAGCCTGCTGAAGTCCAGCGCGGTGATGGCCGCCGGCACCGTCGTCTCCCGGGTCACCGGCTTCCTCCGCGTGGTCGTCATCATGGCGGCGCTCGGCAGCGGCCCGCTGTCCAACGCGTACAACACGGCGAACAACGCCCCGTACTCGATCTACGAGCTGTTCCTCGGCGGCGTGCTCTCCGCAGTGCTCGTGCCGCTGTTCGTCCGCGCGAACAAGCGCAGCCTGGACGAGGGCACCGTGTACGCGCAGCGGCTGCTGACCCTCGTCGCGCTCGTGCTGCTCGGGCTCGCCGTCCTGAGCGTGGTCGGCGCGCCGGCCATCATGAGCCTCATCGCCAACCGGATGGCCGGCGACCAGCGCGAGGTCGGGATCGCGTTCCTGCGCTACCTGCTGCCGCAGATCCTGTTCCTCGGCATCGGCGCGGTCCTCATCGCCGTCCTGCAGTCCAGGCGCCGGTTCGCCGCACCGATGTGGGTGCCGGTGCTGAATAACCTCACGGTCATCACGACCGGGCTCGTCTTCGCGTACGTCGTGCACGGCCAGCCGACACCGCAGACCATCACGCCGGGCGAGACCGCCCTGCTCGGCATCGGCACATCGGCGGGCATCGTCGTGCAGACACTTGCATTCATCCCGCCGCTGTGGCGCGCCGGCTTCCGGCCGCGGCCCCGGCTGGGCTTCGGCAAGCTCGGGCTGGGCGCGATCGGCCGGATGGGCACCTGGACGATCGTGTTCGTCCTCAGCAACCTGGCCCAGCTGTTCGTGGTGACGAACATCGCCGGCGCCGTCGACCGCGCGCTGCCCGACGACAGCGCCATCAACTACGGGTACACCCCGTACCAGAACGCCTTCACGGTCTTCGCGTTGCCGCACGCCATCGCGGCCGTCTCGGTGATCACCGCGCTGCTACCGAGAATGAGCTCACATGCGGCAGATGAGATGTTTCATCTCGTACGAGATGATTTGTCCACGGGTGTCCGGCTATCGGCGGCGCTTATCGTCCCCGCCGCCGCCGCGATGATCGCGCTCGGCGAGCCGATCGGGCTCACCATCTTCAACCACGGGCACTACACGGCGGGCAACGCCGGCTACACCGGCCTGGTGCTCGCCGCCTTCGCACTCGGCCTGGTGCCGTTCAGCATCTTCCAGCTGCTGCTCCGGGTGTTCTACGCGCTCCAGGACACCCGTACGCCCGCACTGGTGAACCTCGTCGGCACGCTGAGCACCATCGCCATCGGCGCGATCGGCTACCTGGTGCTCCCGCTGCGGTACGTGGTCATCATGCTCGCGCTGTCGTACGGGCTCGGCTACCTGGTGAACACCGTGCTGGCCGCGCACATCCTCAGCCGGCGGCTCGGCGGCGTGGACGCCAGGAAGATCCTCGGCTCGCTGGCCCGGATGGTCACCGCGGCGGCACCGGCGGCCGTGGTGGCCTGGTTCGCCGCCACCGGCATCACCGCAGCGGTCGGCAGGCACTCGCTCGGCGGCGCCGTCGCAGTCGTGGCGGGCGGCTCGATAATTCTGCTCGGCTTCGTCATCCTCGCGCGGGTACTGCGCGTCACTGAAGTACAAACCCTCGCAGGCACATTCCGGGATCGAATCGGCCGAGGCAGGTAAGGTCGGCGGGGAGACCGCCCAGGCGTGTCTCATCGGTCGGGGAGAACTACCATGGGGCTGCCTGACCCAAGAACGGGGAAGGATTTGCGGGTTACGTGACGGCACGCCTCGAACAGGGATACGTGCTCGACGACCGGTACCGTCTCGACGAGCCGGTCGGCGAGCAACGTTGCGCTGCCCTCTGGCGTGGCATGGACACCGTGCTGGCTCGCACGGTGAGCATCATGGTAATGCCCTCGGAGGCCCCGGAGACCGCGCGCATACTCACCGCGGCCCGGCGCGCGGCACGTATCCGCGACTCCCGGATCGCGCAGGTCTACGACACCGCGAACTTCGAGGACAACACGTACGTCATCACCGAGTGGGTGTCCGGCCGCAGCCTGCGTGATCTGCTCGCCGAATCCGGCCCGCTGCACCCGGACCGCGCCGGCGCGTTGGTCGGCGAGGCCGCCGAGGCGCTCACCGAGGCGCACCGGATGGCCGTCTCACACCTGCGGCTGACTCCCGACAACCTGGTCTGGACCTCCGCCGGCGGGGTCAAGCTCACCGGCGTGGGCACCGACGCCGCGCTCGACGGCTCCGTCAGCGACGACCCGGCCCGCACCGACGCCGAGGGCCTCGGCGCCCTGCTGTACGCGGCCCTGACCGCGCGCTGGCCGTTCGGCGAAACCGGCAACCTGGCCGCCGCACCGTTGAACGGCGACGGTGCTCCGGTGAGCCCGCGGCAGGTACGCGCCGGGGTGCCGCTCGACCTGGACGCGACTACCGACCGCGCGGTGAGCCAGCACAGCCGCCGCGGCCTCGCCCCGCTCGCCACGCCCGCGGCCGTCGCGGAGGCGCTCGCCGACTTCCCCGACCCGACGCCGTTGGACCTCTTCGGCGACACGCAGCCACAACCAGCTACCAACCAGGCCCCGGCCACCGACCGGATCCCCGCGGTCGCCGGCACGCCGTTCACCGGTCAGCAGGCGGCCCGCGCGCAGCGCCGCCGGCGCGGCGCGCTGTTCGCCATCCCGGCCGGCATCGCGCTGGTCGCGGTACTCGCGGTGGGCGGGCTGCGGTTCGGCCTCGCCGGCTTCACCGGCGGCCCGTCGGGAGAGCCGAGCGCGACCTCAAGCGCGCCGTCGGACAGCGCGACGCCGGCCGGCAAGCGGCAGATCCCCGTGGTGTCGGCGGAGGCGTTCGACCCGCTCGGCGACGGCGTGGAGCACAACGAGAACGTCGCCAGGATGCACGACGGCACGCCGCGCACGGTCTGGTACAGCGACAGGTACAACTCGTCGGCGTTCGGCAACCTCAAGCCCGGCGTCGGTGTCGTCTTCGACCTCGGTTCCCCCAAGAAGGTCGACTCCGTCCTCCTCCGTATGCCCGACGCCGGCGCGCAGCTGGAGCTGCGCAGCTCGAACTCGACCGGCTCGTCGGTCGACGACTTCGACGTCGTCGCCAAGGGCTCGGCGGACGATGAGCGGGTCGAGCTGCAGCCGAAGAAGGGTGACGAAAAGGCGAGGTACTGGCTCGTGTGGTTCACTGAGCTCCCCAACACGAGCGAGGGCTACCGGGCGGGCATCGGCGAAGCCACGTTCCGTCCAGCCCCCTAGTCGAGTGAGTAGCGTGCCAGCTAACAGCGAGGAGCTCCCTGACGCAGAGCTGCTACGCCTCCACGTCGACGGTGACCCGCAAGCCTTCAGCGTCATCTGCCGACGTCACCGGGACCGGCTGTGGGCGGTCGCGCTCCGCACCCTGGGCGACCGGGAGGAGGCGGCGGACGCGCTGCAGGACGCACTGCTGTCGGCGTTCCGCCGGGCGCACACCTTCCGTGGGGACGCCGCCGTCACCACCTGGCTGCACCGGATCGTGGTCAACGCCTGTGTCGACCGGATGCGCAGGCGGTCGGCCCGTCCCACCCAGCCGCTGCCCGAGTACGAGACCCAGGAGGTCGGCGCCGCGCCGGAGAGCATCTCCCGGCCGGACCCCGCAGTGGCGAAGGAGCTCGCCATGGAGGTCCAGACGGCGCTCAACGCGTTGCCGTTCGAGCAACGGGCGGCCCTCGTTCTCGTCGATATGCAGGGATACTCGGTAGACGACGCGGCCAGGGTCCTGGACTGCGCGCCGGGCACGATCAAGAGCCGGTGCGCGCGGGGGAGGGCCCGCTTGCTGCCGCTGCTCGGACATCTCAAAGACAGTGCATAACCGCAGGCAGATGGACGGAACCAGGTGCGACCGCAAGGACGTCGTACGCGATAGGCGACGAAAGGGGGTGAGGGAGAACCGTGACCGATCAACACGGTGGGCCTCCACACCGGAACACACCCACCGAATACGGTGACATGTCTGACCACTTCGATACCGACACACTCGCCGACCACGCCGAGGGCGTGTTGGAAGGCGCTCGGGACGCGCACGTCCGTGCCCATGTGGAGTGGTGCACCGAGTGCAGCGGTGTCGTCGACCAGCTGCGGTCCGTGCAGTCCATGCTCTCGTCGCTGCCCGAACCCACGCTGCCGCCGGACGTCGCCGACCGGATCGACGCCAGCCTGGCCCATGCGCAGCAGGAACGCGCCGAGCTCAGCCGCGGCGACGCACCCACCGCCCGGAAGCGGCCCTGGTTCATCTCGCTGTTCACCACCCGCCCGCAGCTGCTGGCGGGCGCGGCCGCGCTCGTCGTCGTGTTGGCCTTCTTCGGCGGCTACCTCGCCACCCAGAGCGGCCCCGAGAAGAGCTCGGACAACGGCCAGACGAATCAGGCAATTCCCCCCAAACAGGATGATCCGCTGATCACCGGCCGGCACTACACCAAGGCTCGCGTGGCCAACCAGGCCAGGGCGCTGGTCGCCGACCGGCAGGACGACGACTACACCCCGGATCCCCAGGCGAGCGCCCAGCTTAGCGGGGAGATCGAGCGGCTCTCCGAGCCGGCCGAGCTGAAGAAGTGCATCGCCGCGCTCACCGGCGGGGAGCCGTCGCGGATCGTCGCCGTCGACCTCGGCGAGTTCGAGCAGAAGCCCGCGGCGGTCGTCGTGATGAGCGTCGCGGGCGAGGCCGACAAGTACGAGGTCGCCGTTGTCGGGCCCGGCTGCACTGCCGGCGACGCGCAGGTCATCTACCGCACGTTCGTCGCGAAGGCCTGACCTCGCAGACGCGCCGGCCTGCCACCCGCAGCCAAGGAATGCACCGGCCGTACGATCGGTTATCCGGCTAGAGGGTTGTGCGGCAAGGAGAGTCAATTCGTGAGCGACATTCGCGACGTGATCATCGTCGGTTCAGGTCCCGCGGGGTACACCGCGGCGCTCTACGCGTCGCGCGCCCAGCTGAACCCGCTGGTGTTGGAAGGCTCGGTCACCGCGGGCGGTGCGCTCATGAACACCACGGACGTGGAGAACTACCCGGGCTTCCCTGACGGCATCATGGGTCCCGACCTGATGGACCAGCTGCGTAAGCAGGCGGAACGGTTCGGGGCCGAGCTGGTCGCGGACGACGTCACCAGGGTGGAGCTCGCCGGCGAGGTCAAGCGGGTGTTCGTCGGGGACGCGGAGTACCAGGCCCGCACCGTCATCCTCGCCACCGGGTCGAGCTACCGGGAGCTCGGCCTCCCGGACGAGCAGCGGCTCTCCGGGCACGGCGTCTCGTGGTGCGCGACCTGCGACGGGTTCTTCTTCCGCGAGCAGGACATCGTGGTCGTCGGTGGCGGCGACTCGGCGATGGAGGAGGCGCTGTTCCTCACCAGGTTCGCCAAGTCGGTGACCGTCGTGCACCGGCGGGACACGCTACGGGCCAGCAAGATCATGCAGGAGCGGGCGTTCGCGAACGAGAAGATCAGCTTCGCCTGGAACTCGACGGTCAGCAAGATCCTCGGCGACGACCGGGTCACGGGGGTGGTGCTGCAGGACACCCAGACCGGTGCCGAGCGGACGCTGCCGGCGACCGGGCTCTTCGTCGCGATCGGCCACATCCCCCGCAGCGAGCTGCTTGGCGGCCAGGTGGACCTGGACGCCGAAGGGTATGCGCTGGTCGAGCAACCGACCACCAAGACGAACCTGCCGGGTGTCTTCGCGTGTGGCGACCTGGTCGACCACACGTACCGGCAGGCGATCACGGCCGCGGGCACCGGCTGTGCAGCAGCGATCGACGCCGAGCGGTATCTCGCGTCACTTGAACAGGTAGCCGGGTAGCTACCCCGGTGGCGTCGATCGCCGATGCAGACACGCTACGGTCGACGTACAGGGCGTCGACAGACCTCGAGTTAAGGAGCTCACTGTCCAATGGGAGCCGCGACCAAGACCGTGACGGCCGATTCGTTCGCGACCGAGGTGCTGCAGAGCAGTACTCCGGTACTCGTCGACTTCTGGGCCGAATGGTGCGGACCGTGCCGCCAGGTCTCGCCGATCCTAGAGGAGATCGCCGCAGAGAACCCCGACAAGCTGACCGTCGCGAAGCTGAACATCGACGAGCACCCGACGATCAGCACCCAGTACGGCGTGATGTCGATCCCGACCATGCTGGTCTTCCAGAACGGCGACATCATCAAGCAGATCGTCGGCGCCAAGTCGAAGGCCGCCTTGTTGAACGATCTGCAGGACGTCATCTGAGCCACGCCTCGCTCAGGACGTGCACGTTCTCTCCATCCAGAGCTCGGTTGCCTACGGTCACGTAGGCAACTCCTCGGCCACCTTCCCGCTGCAGCGGCTCGGCGTCGAGGTGTCGCCGATCATCACCGTGCACTTCTCGAACCACACCGGTTACGGGAAGTGGCGCGGGCCGGTGCTCACCGCCGCCGACCTCACCGACGTGCTGACCGGCCTCGAGGACCTCGGGGTGCTGCCGACCGTGGACGCCGTACTGTCCGGGTACGTCGGCGACGTGACCATCGGTGAGGTGGTGCTCGACGCCGTGGCCCGGGTGCGGGCGGCCAACCCGGACGCCCTGTACTGCTGCGACCCGGTGATGGGCGACACCGCCACAGGCATGTACGTACGCCAGGGGATCCCCGAGTTCATGCGCGACCGGGCGTTGCACGCCGCGGACATCGTGACGCCCAACCACTTCGAGCTGGAGTACCTCGTCGGCCGCCCGGTGCGGACCATGGCGGACGCTCTCCGGGCGGCGGCGGAGCTCAGGCAGGCAGGACCGGCGGCGGTGCTCATCACCAGCCTGCGCCGCGCGGACGCCGACGCCGACCAGATCGAGTTACTCGCGGCGACCGACGATGAGGTGTGGGTAGTCACCACCCCACGCCTGCCACTGGACGTAGACGGTTCCGGCGACATGACCGCAGCGTTGTTCCTCGCCCATTGGCTGCGGACGAAGGACCTGCGGCGGTCGCTGGAAGACACCGCGAACGCCGTGTATGGCGTGCTCGAAGAGACGCATCGGGTCGGTGCGTACGAAATCCAGTTGGTGCAGGCGCAGGCCGCGATCGCCACGCCGACAGCGCGTTTCGTCGCCACCAGAGTCGATAGCGGCCGGGCCATGATGTGACCATGGAAGGCCGCACCCTAGTAACTGGTGACCCAGGATGATGTCATTCCACCCGTTCGGACGCGGCGCACGTGGCGACAAGGTCGGCGCCGTACACGCGAGGCTGGTCGAGCTTGGCCTGTTGACCGACGAGCCCGCCACCGACGACGCGGTGCCGTTCTTCGACACGACCATGGCGACGGCGGTGCGCTACTTCCAGCAGTCCCGCGGCCTCACCGTCGACGGCATCGTCGGGCCGGAGACCTTCCGCGCGCTCGAGGACTCGCGGTGGCGGCTCGGCGACCGGGTGCTGTTCTACAGTCCCGGCCGCCTGATGACGGGCGACGACGTGGGGGAGCTGCAGCGCCGGCTGCTCGAGCTCGGGTTCAACTGCGGTAAGCCGGACGGCTTCTTCGGCACCCAGACAGAGACGGCGCTTCGCGACTTCCAACGCAATACCGGGCTGCAGGTGGACGGCACGTGCGGTCCGCGGACGTTCAAGGCGTTCAGCCGGTTGGCCCGTACGGTCGTCGGCGGACAACCGCACGCACTCTGGGAGTCCGCGCGCCTGTACCGGAACGGGCACCAGCACGCCGGGCGCGTGCTGATCATCGACCCCGGGCACGGGCCGGCCGATCCTGGCATCGGCTGCGAGGGGGTGACCGAGGCGGAGCTGGTGTGGGACATCGCCGCACGGATCGAGGGCAGGCTCACGGCTCTCGGTGTGCAGGCGTACCTGTCGCGCGGCCGCCACGGTGACCCGGACGATCAGACGCGCGCCACGTTCGCGAACGAGACGGACGCGGACATGGTGGTCTCGCTGCACATGGACGGACACGAGAATCCGGCCGCCTCGGGCGTCGCCACGTACTACTTCGGCAGCCCGACGACCGGCCAGCACTCCGCGGCAGGGAAACGGTTCGCGGAGCTGGTGCTGCGCGAGATGGTCGCAAGGACCGATCTGCTCGACTGCCGCGCACACCCGAAGAGCTGGGACCTGCTCCGGCTCACGAAGATGCCCGCGGTACGTATCGACGCGGGCTACCTGACCAACCCCGGCGACCGAGAACGGCTGCGGCTACCGGAGTTCCGGGACACGATCGCCGAGTCGGTCTGTGCGGCGGTGCAGCGGCTGTTCCTGCCTCCCGACCATGACGCACCAACCGGAACTCTGCATATTCCCGCGGCCCTCCGCGCCGGCTGAGCCGGCCGAAGGTATCTGCACAGGTCGGCGGCCAGTTCGCGGCAGGTCAGGCATACTGGATGTGACGAGTACATCCGAGTCGGTCATCCATCGTTCTCCGTAGGGGTCGCAGTGGCACGACGCGTCGCACAGATCACCTTGGACAACCTCGGCGCTCTACCAATCCGCTGCCGACGGTGCGTCTTCTGGGAGCTGGACCCGGTGAGCGCGGACCAGGCCCGCGTCGCCGGCACCACCGAGCTCGAGAAGGAAGCCTGGGTGTCCGGCGTCCTCCTCGAGTGGGGCAGCTGCGGGCGCGTCGTCTACGTGGACGAGATGCTCGCCGGGTACGTGATGTACGCGTCGCCGGCCTTCGTCCCGCGATCCTCGGCCTTCCCGACCAGCCCGGTCAGCGCGGACGCAGCGTTGCTGACCGTCGCCCACGTGCTCCCCGAGTTCGCCGGGTCCGGGCTCGGCCGGGTGCTCATCCAGAACGTCGCCAAGGACCTGCTGCGGCGCGGTGTGAAGGCCGTAGAGGCCTTCGGCGACGCCCACTGGGACGGCCCCGGCTGCCTGCTCCCCGTGGACTTCCTGCTCTCCGTCGGCTTCAAGACTGTCCGTCCGCACCACCACTTCCCGCGGCTGCGGCTGGAGCTGAAGAACGCCGTCAGCTGGCGGGAGGACGTCGAGGTGGCGTTGGAGCGGCTGCTCGGCTCGCTGCCCGCGGGGGAGCGGGCGCTGCGGCCGATCTGAGCCGAACCCAATTGTCGACATAGCGAGATGTGGACCTATCGCTATCTCGACACGTGGACGTGGCGGCGATATGTGCTGGTCCGCCAGGTACGCTCGACACGGCGCAGCTCGCCACCGGGGCCCCGATCCCGGTGCTCCACCGCTCCCGCGTCCACCGAGGAGGCGCACACGTGTCCACAGGTAACCAGGTGCCCAGCTCACCGCAGGTTCAGCTCGACCCCCACGTGAAGCGCTACGCCGCCCGAGCTCGCGGCATGGTGGCGTCGGAGATCCGCGCGCTGTTCGCCGTGGCGTCCCGCCCGGAGATCGTCGGCCTGGCCGGCGGCATGCCGTACGTGTCCGCGCTGCCGCTGGACGTCGTCGGGGACATGTTCGACGACCTCGTCGCCAAGCACGGCGCCGTATCGCTGCAGTACGGCAGCGCGCAGGGCGACCCGCGGCTGCGCGAGCAGATCTGCGAGGTGATGGCGCTGTCCGGCATCAGCGCGCACGCCGACGACCTCGTCGTGACGGTGGGCTCGCAGGGTGCACTCGACCTGATCGGCCGGATCTTCCTCGACCCGGGCGACATCGTGCTGGCCGAGGCGCCGTCGTACGTGGGCGCTCTCGGCGTGTTCGCCTCGTACCAGTCCGAGGTGGTCCACGTGCCCACCGACGACCAGGGTCTGCAGCCGGAGGCGCTGAGGGAGACCCTGCAGCGGCTGGCCGCGGCGGGTAAGCAGCCGAAGCTGCTCTACACGGTGCCGAACTACCACAACCCGGCCGGCGTCACGCTCACCGCGAGCCGTCGCGCCGAGGTGCTGGAGATCGCCCGCGCCGCCGACGTACTGATCCTGGAGGACGACCCGTACGGCCTGCTCGGCTTCGACCAGGAGCCGCTGCGCGCGATGCAGGCGGACGCCCCCGACGGGGTGGTCTACCTGGGCTCGTTCTCCAAGACCTTCGCCCCCGGCCTGCGCATCGGCTGGGCGCTGGCGCCGCAGGGCGTCAAGGACAAGCTCGTGCTCGCCGCGGAAGCGGGCATCCTGAGCCACTCGGCCATCTGCCAGCTGGCCATCAGCAAGTACCTGGACAACCACGCCTGGCGCGACCAGATCAAGTCGTTCAGGGAGCTGTACCGGGAGCGGCGGGACGCGATGCTCGGCACGCTCGACGCCGTGATGCCGGAGAGTTGCACGTGGACCCGTCCGGCCGGCGGCTTCTACGTGTGGCTGACGGTTCCGGAAGGCATCGACACGAAGGCGATGCTGGCCCGGGCCATCGGTGCCAGGGTCGCGTACGTACCGGGCAGCGCGTTCTTCGCCGACGGCGCGCTGGGCGCTCGCCACATGCGGCTGTCGTACTGCTTCCCCGAGCCGGACCGGATCCGGGAGGGCATCAGGCGGCTCGGTGGTGTGATCGAGGAAGAGCTGGAGGTCCACGAGACGTTCGGCACGGGCGGTACGCCAGCGCGTGGGCTCGACCGGCCGCCGCCCAACCTGGCCTGATCATCCCTAGCTGAAGTGAGCCCGTCATGAGTGATCTGTCCGGTCCCGTGGTCGTCCTCGCCGGCGGCCTCTCCAACGAGCGCGACGTTTCGCTGCGCTCCGGCGTGCGGATCGTGGACGCGCTGCGCGAAGTCGGCGTCGAGGTGTACCAGCGCGACGTGGACGCCGAGCTGATCCCTGCGCTCACCGACGACCATCCCGCCGCCGTCTTCCCCGTCGTCCACGGCGCCACCGGTGAGGACGGTGCCGTCCGCGAAGTGCTCGAGCTGCTCGGCGTGCCGTACGTCGGTGCCCGCCCGAACGCGTGCCGGCTCGCGTTCGACAAGACCATCGCCAAGGCGGTCGTCGCCGAGGCCGGCATCACCACGCCGGCGGGCACCGCGCTGCCGCATGCCACGTTCCGCGACCTCGGCGCCGGGGCCGTGCTGGAGCGCATCGCCGCGCGCCTGAAGCCACCGCTGGTCGTAAAGCCGGCACGTGGGGGGAGCGCGCTGGGCATGTCGGTGGTCCATGACACGGCGGAACTGCCGGCGGCCATGGTCGGCTGCTTCTCGTACGGCGACACCGCGTTGGTGGAGCACTTCATCGCCGGGACGGAGCTCGCGGTCGGCGTCGTCGACACCGGCTCGGGCCCGGAGGCACTGCCGCCGGTGGAGATCGTGCCCGAGGACGCCAGCGGCTACGACTACGCCGCCAGGTACACCGCGGGGGAGACCAAGTTCTTCTGCCCGGCCCGACTCGATGACGCGGTGATCGAAGCCGTCCAGCAGACGGCGCTGCGGGCACACGCGGCGCTCGGCCTGCGCCACATCTCCCGCAGCGACCTAATCGTCGACGAACGCGGCGAGGTCTACCTCCTCGAGGTGAACGTCGCCCCGGGGATGACGGAGACCAGCACGCTACCGATGGCCGCCACCCACGCGGGCAAGCCGTTCGGCCAACTCTGCCGCGACCTCATCGAGGTCGCCGTGGCATCAGCGCCCTAACCGGCATCGACGCCGCCCCGAGGCAGGCGGTCACCTATCGCACGCCAACTCCGCACCGGTGGCGCGGACACCCACTGGCGGCCATTCCCCGCCGGGTGCCGTGACAGACCCGGCAAGCAGGCCACCTCGAGGACACCTCTCATCGCAGACACCGACCCGCGGACACTCCGCACCCCTGCCGCGGTCGCCGACCTAGCGAGTGACTCCCAGGAACGCCGCACCGAGGCCGGCAATCACCACGCACGCTTGCTCGCCGCCATTCCCCGCCACGTGCGGTGACAGGCCCGGCGAGCAGGCCAGCCCGGAGGTCGCCTCTCATCGCAGACACCGACCCGCGGACACTCCGCACCCCTGCCGCGGTCGCCGACCTAGCGAGTGACTCCCAGGAACGCCGCACCGAGGCCGGCTGGCCGTCGCCGCATCCAGGGCGGCGATCACTTCGGGCCGGCGCGGGGGCGGCAGCTCGGATCGGGCATTGGCGCAGTTACACGTGAAACCTTGAGGATTGGGCCGCGGTCACTCGGCGCCAGGGGCGCGTTGGTCCAGGGACGGTGCCATCAGGCCGACTATGCGCTCCAGGTCTTCCACCGAGGCGAACTCGACGATGATCTTGCCCTTTCGTGCGCCGAGGTCGACTCGGACCCGGGTCTCGAAGAGGTCGGAGAGGCGCTCCGCCAGGTCCTGGACGCCGGGGGCCACCGGCTTCTTCTTTTTCTGCGCGCGGGGAGTGCGGTCGTCCGAGGTGTCGGCGGCGCCGAGGGTCACCAGCTCTTCCACGTTGCGCACGGACAGGCCCTCGGCGACGATGCGGGACGCCAACTTGTCCTGCGCCGCACTGTCCTCGATCCCGAGGAGCGCGCGGGCATGCCCGGCGGAGAGCACGCCGGCGGCGACCCGTCGTTGCACAGGTGCCGAGAGGCGGAGCAGTCGGAGGGTGTTCGTGATCTGGGAGCGGGAGCGCCCGATCCGCCGCGCGAGCTCGTCGTGGGTGCTGGAGAAGTCGTCCAGCAGCTGTTGGTAGGCGGCGGCCTCCTCCAGCGGGTTCAGCTGGGCCCGGTGCAGGTTCTCCAGGAGCGCGTCGCGGAGCAACGCGTCGTCACCGGTCTCCCGGACGATCGCGGGGATGTTCTCGAGGCCGGCCTGGGTGGCCGCGCGCCAGCGACGCTCACCCATCACGAGTTGGTACGTGCCGTCGCCGAGGTGGCGCACGACGACCGGCTGGAGGAGACCCACTTCCTTGATCGAGGCGACGAGCTCGTTGAGTGCCTCCTCGTCGATCACCTGGCGCGGCTGGCGGGGGTTCGGCTGGATCGACGCGATGGGCACCTCGACCAGGCGCGCGCCGGGGACCTCCGCCGGTTGGTGCGCGACCGCGTCGTCGGTGCTCGGCACGACGGGAGGCTCGCCGCTCGTGGGAATGAGGGCGGCGAGTCCGCGTCCGAGGCCGCGCCGTTGGTCGTTCATCCGCACCTCACCATTTCGGGGTCTTACTGCGCCGTGAGCCTGTCAGTCACAAGCTACCGAGTCGGCCGGGAGCGGCCGTCGGTATCCCCAGCGAAATCTGGTCACCGCTAGGAGGTCCGTACGGCGATCTCGCGTGCTGCCTCCAGGTAGGAGAGCGCGCCCGTCGAGCTCGGGTCGTACGTCATGACGGTCTGGGCATAGCTCGGCGCCTCGGAGATCCGGACGCTGCGCGGCACCACGGTGGAGAGCACGCTGTCACCGAAGTGTCCGCGGACCTCGTCGGCGACCTGAGCGGACAGCCGGGTCCGGGCGTCGTACATCGTCAGCAGGATGGTCGAGACGCTGAGGCTCGGGTTCAGGTGAGCCTTCACCAGGTCGATGTTGTGGAGGAGCTGACCGAGTCCCTCGAGCGCGTAGTACTCGCACTGGATGGGGATCAGCACCTCGCCGCTGGCGACCAACGCGTTCACCGTCAGCAGGCCGAGTGACGGGGGGCAGTCGACGAAGATGTAGTCGTACTCGCCCTTATCGATCACGTCGGCCAGCGCGCGCTTCAACCGGCTCTCCCGCGACACCACCGGCACCAGCTCGATCTCCGCGCCCGCCAGATCGATCGTGGCGGGGACGCACCACAACCTGGAGATGTCCGAAGCGGGCTGGACCATGTCCAGGAGCGAGGTGTCACCCAGAAGCGCGTCGTAGACGGACGTCGTCCCCGTGCGGTGCTCAACGCCGAGGGCCGTCGAGGCGTTGCCCTGTGGATCGAGGTCGACCACGAGCACGCGGAGGTTGTTGAGAGCCAACGACGCCGCGAGGTTCACCGTGGTGGTGGTCTTCCCGACGCCACCCTTCTGGTTGGCGACCACGAGCACCCTCGGTCGTTCCGGTCGCGGCCAGTTGCCGGCCGTCACCGCCGCGCGCCCACGCAGTAGTGCGTGCGTCTCGCGAGCGATGGGGGTGTCTGCGAAGTCATCCGTGCCGTCGGCGATGCCGGCGGCGATACTGGCCGCGGTGGAGAAGGTGGGCGTGGTGGAGGTTTCACGTGAAACCCCGCCCGGTCCCGCCATATCGTCGTACGCCGCCGTCGTGCCGTCCTGCTGGCCCGAGGAGTCGTCTGGCGCTGCCCACCTTGCGGTCTGGCCGTCCACTCGAATCGCGTCCGTTTCACGTGAAACATGGCCCCCGTCGTCATTCCCCCCACTAGGGACCCAGCCTAGTCCTGATGCTTCTTCGCCCGCGCGGTCACCACTCGTGTAGTGAGGGGCCGGTTCTTCCGGCCAACCCACGGCAGAATGCATCTGTCACCCCCTTGGTGCCGGTCATCGACCAGACCTCGTCGCACGGACCACTGTGGCCGGCGGGTCGACGATCTCATCTCCGACACACACCAGTTCAACAGTCTCGACGCCCAGTGTCCGTAAGGCGCGACGCGGTACCTGGCGTCCAGGCTCGGTGGACAGACCGAGAGCGGTCAGTTCCTCTGCAACCTTCGCGCCCTTGATCGCCAAAACCTGGCCGCCGGGACGCACCAACGGCAGCGTCCACCGGAGGAGTCGGTCCAGCGGCGCCACCGCACGCGCGACTACGACGTCCGCGGCGATCTCCCCGGCGAGATCTTCCGCCCGGCCACGCACGACCGAGACGTTCTCCAGCTCCAGCAGCGAGACGCACTCCTCGAGGAACGCGGTCCGCCGCTGCATCGGCTCGACGAGCGTCACCGACAGCTCCGGCCGCAGGATTGCCAGCGGTATCCCCGGCAGGCCTGCGCCCGACCCGACGTCGATGACGTCTCCGGTGCCAGGCAAGAGCTCGACCAGCACGGCCGAGTTCACCAGGTGCCGCTCCCATAGCCGAGCACCCTCACGCGGCCCGAGCAACCCGCGCTCGACGCCGGCCGTAGCGAGGAACTCCGCGTACCGCTCAGCCACCGGCAGGCGCGCACCGAAGACCGCGTTGGCCGTCGGCGGCACTCCCGCCGCGTCCTGATCCACGGTCAACTCGGCAGGACGATGACCCGCCGCGCCGGCTCTTCGCCTTCCGACTCGCTCTTCAACCCGGCCGCCGCGACGACGTCGTGCACGCACTTCCGCTCGAACGGCCGCATCGCCGCCAACCGCTGCGGTTCACCGGTACGCTGCGCCTCCTGCACGGCGTCGTCGGCGAGCTTCGTCAGCTCTTCGCGCCGCCGCTGCCGGAAACCGCCGACGTCGAGCATCAGCCGGCTCCGCTCGCCGATCTGCTGCTGCACGGCCAGCCGGGTCAGCTCCTGCAGCGCTTCGAGCACCGCGCCGTCGTCGCCCACCAGGTGGTCAAGGTCCTCACCGACCACCGCGACCAACGCGCGGCTGCCTTCCACATCCATGTCGATGTCGCCGTCGAGGTCCGCGATGTCGAGCAGGCCCTCCACGTAGTCGGCCGCAACTTCGCTTTCTTCTTCCAGAGCAGCTTGGCCGGAGCGGCTCGATGCCTCATCGGTCGGCTCCGCGGCCACCGCCGCGTCGTCGTCCTCGGACGAAACCGCCGATGACTCAGGGGGTGCGTCAGTCACGAAAGAAGCTCCTTGTGTTGCCCGTAGCAGGATTCATCTTGCAGGTCTCGGGGCGCACCAGGTCAGCTCTTCTTGGAACTGGTGCCCTTCTTCGCGCCGCTGCGCTTGCTGCGCGGCACTCGGGTGGGTTGGTTCCGGACGACCTTCGGCGCAGGGGCAGCCGGCTCGGGCTCCGGTTCGGACTTGCGGCGCCGGAACAGCCTGGAGGAGCCGTTCGACGGTGCGCCGGACTTCGTGTCGCTGGCGCTCGACTTGCCGTTCGCCGAGCCCGACGACTTCCCCGACTTCGACGTGGCGGCCGAGCCGCCGGACGTCTTCGCGCCCTTCGCGGCCGTCGTCGACTTGCCGTTCTCGACCGGCTGGTGGGGGATGCGATGCAGCACCCAGAACTGCTGACCCATGGTCCAGACGTTCGACGTGGTCCAGTAGACGATCAGGCCCATCGGGAAGAAGAAGCCCCAGATGAGGAACATCGCCGGGAAGATGAACAGCATGATCTTCTGCTGCTGCTGGAACGGTGTCGGCTGACCGGCCGCCTTCTGCTGCTCGGTCTGCTTCAGCATCAGCTGCCGCTGAGCGATGAACGTGGTGACGGCCATGATCACCACGAGTATGCCGATGACGACCCGTGCCAGGTCGACGTTCGCGCCGAGCTCCGCCATCCGCTCCGGCTCGCGGAAGATCGCGCCGATCGGGACGCCGAAGATCTTCGCCCGCGACCCGGAGTCGACCAGCTCCTGGGTCAGGCCGTACTTCACGTGGTGCCGCGAGATCGCGTTGAGCACGTGGTACATGGCGATCAGGAACGGCGCCTGGGCGAGCACAGGAAGACAGCCGGAGAGCGGGTTTGCCCCGTTCTCCTTGTAGAGCTTCATCATTTCTTCTTGAAGCTTCTGCTTGTCGTCCTTGTACTTCGCCTGCAGCTCCTTCATCTGCGGCTGAAGCACGGACATCGCCCGCTGACTGCGGATCTGCTTGACGAACAGCGGGAAGATCAGCAGGCGCACCAGCATCGTCATGACGACGATGGAAAGCCCCCAGGTCAGCCCGCTGTCCGGGCCGAAGACCATGCTCCACATCGCGTGGATCTTGATGAGGACCCACGCGAAACCGCTGTAGAACCAGTCAAAGGTGTCGAAGCTTACGTCCACGAACGCTCCGTCTCAGCGGACGCCCGCTCAGCGTCCACGCTCCTCTTTTTCTGCACAGCTGGGGGTACCGGCTCGAAGCCACCGGGATGGAACGGCTGGCACCGCAGGATCCGCCATACCGTCAGCCAGCCACCCCGCAGTGCGCCGTGCGTACGCAACGCCTCGAGTGCGTACGCGCTGCACGACGGATAGAACCGGCAGCGGGGACCCAGTAACGGACTGATGAACCGACGGTACCCGGTGACCAGTGCGATCAGCAGCCGGGTGGGAAGGCTCGCCACCCGGCCGGTCCAGCGCGCAGTCGCCGTGGTCATCGCCGATCCGCTCCGTCCGGCGACCGGGTGAGCAACCGGCCGAGCAGTACGTCCAGTTCGGTGCCGAGTTCGTCGAAGCCCGCTCGCGCCGCCGGCGGCTTCGCCCGGACCACCAGCCGGGCGTTCTCCGGGAGCGCGTCGAGCCGGTCAGACGTCAGGTGCCGCAGCCGCCGCCGTACCAGGTTGCGGGTCGGTGCGTTCCCCACCGCGCGGCTCACCACGAACCCGACCTGCGGTGACCGGAGATCGTCGGCCGCGTCGCCCAGGTGTGCCACCAGCAGGGCCCGCCCGGTGCGCCGCCCCCGGCGTACCGTGGCGTCGAAGTCCCGCCGCCTTCGCATTCGCGCACACGCGGGTAACACCGGTCGCCTTCTCGAGTCCGTCGCGGATCGCTTAGGCGCTGAGCTTGTTGCGGCTCTTCCGCCGCCGCCCCGCGAGGATGGCCCGGCCGGCGCGGGTACGCATGCGCAGCCGGAACCCGTGCTTCTTGGACCGGCGCCGGTTGTTCGGCTGGAACGTACGCTTGCTCACTTGAGAACTCCGCTGAATCGTCGAGGAAGGCTACGTCGGCCGGCCAGGTGGAAGTGGCGCTGACGCACGGACGACACGCCCCGGACAGACGTCTAGGTAACCAATCTAGCGTACGGGACCGGAGCCTGACCCCGATGGCCCGGTCCATTGCCCGGATGGCCCGTTGTACCAAGGTATGAGCTGCCTGTGGATGACGGGTTGCCTGGTCACCGTCAGGCGGACTACTGTGCGACGCTCGGACCCTTCCCCCACCACGCCAGTACGGTGGCCGGCCGTCACCGCCTGTGGTGCGCGAAACCCCGTGCATGGCCCGATTTCTGGCTAGGCCATCATGGATCGTTCGTGGCGGTTCGATGGCCTCGATACGGGCACGCGCGGGTGACGCAGAGCGGCTGCGACACTCCGTTCACAACCTGTGGACAAACGTGTGGACCCGGAGGCCCGTATGCGTCCGTAGCGGGGAGTACGCGGCGCATCGAGCGACCGGCAGTCGACCAGCGTTGCGGGATAGCCGCGCCGGTCCGGTCTTCGGGCCGGCGGTGCGTCAGCGGAGGGGGAACGGTGCCCGACACCAGCGAGGATCTGGGCACGCTGTGGACGCGTGCGCTCGAACAGATCCCGGCCGAGAGCGTCCAGCCGCAGCACCGGGAATGGCTGCGGCAGTGCCGCCTGCTTGCCATCGGCGAGGAGACGGCGCTCCTCGCCGCGTCGAACGAGTTCGTCAAGAACGTCCTCGAACAGCGACTTCGTGCGGTCGTGACGGACGCGGTGAGCACCGCGCTCGGCCGGCAGGTACGCATCGTGGTCGACGTCGCGTACAGCGAGCCGGCCCCGCAGGAACCTGCGCCGATCGCCGACGCAGCGTACGCACCGTATGACGCTGGGGTGGAGCCCCCGCGCGAGCACCCGATCGGCGGACCGGACGCGGTCGACGGGTCGATACTGCCGCCGGCGGCGAACGGCACCGCCCCGCCACCTCCGCCCGAGATGCCGGATCCGGATGACGAAGTAGACGAATCCGAGGATTCCGGGCCAAACCAGACGTCCTTCGTCCAACCGGACACGACCAAGCTCTACGCCAGCCACCTCAACCCGAAGTACTCGTTCGACACCTTCGTCATCGGCTCGAGCAACCGGCTCTCGCACGCCGCCGCCGTCGCTGTCGCCGAGGCACCGGCCAGGGCGTACAACCCGCTGTTCATCTACGGCGGCTCCGGTCTCGGCAAGACGCACCTGCTGCACGCCATCGGCCAGTACGCGCTGAGCCTCTACCGCGAGACGAGCGTCAGGTACGTCAGCTCGGAGGAGTTCACCAACGACTTCATCAACTCGATCAGGGACGGCAGGGGCGAGAGCTTCCGGCGCCGGTTCCGCGAGGTTGACGTGCTCCTGGTCGACGACATCCAGTTCCTCGAGGGCAAGGAGCAGACCCAGGAGGAGTTCTTCCACACGTTCAACACGCTGCACAACGCCAGCAAGCAGATCGTGATCTCCTCCGACCGGCCGCCGCAGCAGCTCGTCACGCTGGAAGACCGACTGAAGAACCGCTTCCAGTGGGGCCTCACGACCGACGTGCACCCGCCCGAGCTCGAGACCAGGATCGCGATCCTGCGGAAGAAGGCGGCCACCGAGCGGCTCGACATCAACGACGAGGTGATCGAGTACATCGCCAGCCGGATCGTCACGAACATCAGGGAGCTCGAGGGGGCGCTCATCAGGGTCACCGCGTTCGCCCAGCTCAACCGGCAGCAGGTCGACCTGGCGCTGGCGGAGATCGTGCTGAAGGACCTGATCCCCGACGTGTCGCGTCCGGAGATCACGATCGCGACGATCATGGCCCAGACCGGGTCGTACTACAACCTCTCGGTCGACGACATCTGCGGCTCGTCGCGGAGCCGGACGCTGGTCACCGCCCGGCAGATCGCCATGTACCTGTGCCGGGAGCTCACCGAGCTGTCGCTGCCGAAGATCGGCCAGGCCTTCGGTGGCCGCGACCACACGACGGTGATGCACGCGGAGAAGAAGGTTCGCGCCCTGATGGCCGAGCGGCGCAGCGTCTTCGAGCAGGTCACCGAACTCACCAACAGGATCAAACAGCAGGCCAGGCACGGGTAGCCCACGGCTACCGACACCTTGGCTACTTATCGCAGTTAGACGAGCACAAAAAGTGACTTCCTTGTGCACACGATGGGGACATGTCTGTGGATAGCTGGGGACGGCTGGGGAGAACGAGTCGACCGGTCGTGGGCCGCGACGCGTCGTCCGCAGCCCGTCCCAGCGACCCCCGGTGGCTGCGCACAACGGATCAACACGGGCCCGTCGGAACTGAGCTGCGGCGATCCGACTTTTCCACAGTTTCCACCACGCCTAAGACTCCCTGCGCATACATCAATCCTCTAGACCAGAATGATGTTCGCTTGTTTCCACCACCCCTGCCTGGGGACAACCCTCGTCCGTCGGACCCGACGAACGCACTGACAGACCTCCGAGGCAGGATCAGCACCAAAGGCTTACGTCACCGTGCCCGCCAGGTGACACGAACGGGAGGCGGTTCACCGTGAAGTTCCGGGTCGAGCGGGATGCGCTGGCCGACGCAGTGGCATGGACCGCACGCACACTGCCGGCGCGGCCCCCGGTGCCGGTGCTCGCCGGCATGCTGCTCGAAGCCGACAACGGGCAGCTGCTGCTGTCCAGCTTTGACTACGAGGTGTCGGCGCGAGTCTCCGTCGACATCGAGGTCGACGAGCCGGGCCGCGCGCTGGTCTCCGGCCGGTTGCTCGCGGAGATCACCAAGAGCCTGCCCAGCCGCCCGGTAGAGGTCGGCACCGACGGCTCGCGCGTCATCCTGACCTGCGGTTCCGCACGGTTCGGGCTGCTGACGCTGCCGGTCGAGGACTATCCCGCGCTCCCGGACATGCCCACCGCGTCCGGTGTCATCCCCAGCGAGGCCTTCGCCGGCGCCGTCGGCCAGGTGGCCGTCGCCGCCGGCCGCGACGACACGCTGCCGGTGCTCACCGGGGTGCGCCTGGAGATCTCCGGTGACAGCCTCACGTTCGCGGCCACCGACAGGTACCGGCTCGCCGTACGCGAGATCGCCTGGCAGCCGGAGAGCCCGGGGGCGGAAGCCACCGCGCTGGTTCCCGCGCGGACGCTCGCCGACACGGCGAAGGCGCTGACCGCAGGCGACAAGGTTTCGATGGCGCTGTCCTCGGGCGACGCCGGGGAGGGCCTGGTCGGGTTCGAGTCGTCGCGTCGTCGCACCACCACCCGGTTGATCGAGGGTGACTTCCCGCAATACCGGTCGTTGCTGCCGTCCGAGTCCGCCACGGTGGCCAAGGTCGACACCGCGGCGCTGGTCGACGCGCTGCGCCGGGTCGCGCTCGTCGCCGACCGGAACTCCGCCATCCGGCTCGGCTTCAGCGGCGGCGAGCTGCTGCTCGAGGCCGGCAGCGGCGACGAGGCGCAGGCCGCGGAGTCCCTCGACTGCGCGATCGAGGGCGACGACGTAAAGATCGCGTTCAACCCGGGCTACCTGCTCGACGGGCTTGGTGTGCTCGACGCGCCGGTGGCGATCATGTCGTTCACCACGTCGAAGAAGCCGGTGGTTATCACCCCGGGCGCGCGGGAAGGCGAGACGGCCAGCGAGGTCGACTACCGCTACCTGCTGATGCCGATGCGGCTGCCCGAGTAGCTCGACACTGCACGCGACGACCGCCGGGAGGGGGCCATGGAGCTCGGCATGATCGGGCTGGGCCGGATGGGCGCGAACATGGCCGAACGCGTCCGCCGTGCCGGCCACACGGTGATCGGCTACGACGTCGACGCCGACAGCAACCGCGATGTCGCGTCGTTGGCGGAGCTGGTGCAGGCGCTGTCGCCACCCCGCGCGGTCTGGGTGATGGTGCCGGTGAAGTTCGTGCCCGTGACGGTCGCCGAGCTCGGTGAGCTGCTCGAGCCGGGCGACCTGGTCGTCGACGGCGGCAACTCGCGCTGGTCCGACGACGCCGGCACCGCCGCGGCGCTCGACGAAGGCGGCATCGGGTTCGTCGACTGCGGTGTATCCGGCGGTGTCTGGGGGCTGGAGAACGGCTACGCCCTGATGTGCGGCGGCACCGACGACGACATCGCGCGCCTGCGGCCCATCTTCGACGCGCTCACCCCGCCAGGCGACGACGCCGGTTTCGTGCACGCCGGGCCGGTCGGTGCCGGACACTTCGCGAAGATGGTCCACAACGGCATCGAGTACGGCATGATGCAGGCGCTCGCCGAGGGGTACGAGCTGCTCACCGCGGCCGACATCGTCACCGACCCGGACGAGTGCGTACGCAGCTGGCGCGACGGCACGGTGATCCGGTCCTGGCTGCTCGACCTGCTGGCCCGTTCCTTCGACGACGCCCCCGGGCTGACGAAGATCGAGGACTACGCAGAAGACTCCGGCGAGGGCCGCTGGACGGTGGAGGCGGCGATCGACAACGCCGTGCCGATCTCCACCATCTCCGCCGCGCTGTTCGCACGGTTCGCGTCCAGGCAGCAGGAATCCGTTGCCATGAAAGCGGTTGCGGCGATGCGCAACCAGTTCGGCGGGCACTCGGTCCGCCGAGCCGACGGCACGGATTGAGCTGCCGTGCACGTCGCGCACCTGTCGCTCACCGACTTCCGTTCGTACGCCGGCGCCGAGGTGCCGCTCGAGCCTGGCGTGACGGCCTTCGTCGGCCCGAACGGGCAGGGTAAGACCAACCTGGTCGAGGCGGTCGGTTACGTGGCGACGCTCGGCAGCCACCGGGTCGCGACCGACGCGCCGCTGGTGCGGTCGGGCACGGACCGTGCGATCATCCGTGCGGCCGTGGACCAGCACGGCCGCCGCACGCTGGTCGAGCTCGAGGTGAACCCGGGCAAGGCGAACCGGGCACGGATCAACCGGGGTGCGGTGCCGCGGGCGAAGGAGGTGCTCGGCATCCTCCGTACCGTCCTGTTCGCCCCCGAGGACCTGACGCTGGTCCGCGGCGATCCCGGTGAGCGCCGCAGGTTCCTCGACGAGCTGCTCATAGCACGGCGCCCTGGCTACGCGGGCGTGCGCGCCGACTACGACCGCGTGCTGAAGCAACGCAACGCGTTGTTGAAGTCCGCGGCCGCCACCGGTGCCCGCCGTGCGCCGCAGCTGTCCACGCTCGACGTGTGGGACGGCCACCTGGCGCGCACCGGCGCCGAGCTGCTCGCTGGTCGGCTGCAGCTGATCGATGCGCTCCGGCCGCACGTGCGCAAGGCGTACGCGGCGATCGCGAGCGGCGGCGGCCCGGCGGAGCTGATCTACCGCTCGTCCGTCGAGGGGCTGCCCGCCGAGCCGGATGCCAGCGTGCTCGCCGCCGCGATGGCGGCGAGCATCGCGGCGCGGCGCAAGGACGAGCTGGACCGCGGCGTGAGCCTCGTCGGCCCGCACCGCGACGAGCTGGAACTGCAGCTCGGCGAGCTTGCGGCACGGGGGTACGCCAGCCACGGCGAGTCCTGGTCGTTCGCGCTCGCGCTCCGGCTGGGCGCGTACGACCTGCTCCGCAGCGAGCTCGACAGCGACCCGGTGCTGATCCTCGACGACGTGTTCGCCGAGCTGGACACCGACCGCAGGCACCGGCTCGCCGAGCTCACCGCCAGGGCAGACCAGGTGCTGGTCACGGCGGCGGTGCCGGCGGACGTCCCCGAGGTGCTGACCGGCGCCAGGTTCGACGTCGCAGACGGGGAGGTCACCCGTGTCCGATGACGTGAGCGCGGAGCCGGGGCCCGAGCAGCTCGCCAGGGAGGCCCTGGTGCGGGTGAAGGAGGCCGCCCAGCGCCGCGGTGCGCGGCCGGGTTCGGCCGGCGGGTCTCGCGACCGTGGCCAGGCACCGGCCAAGGCCCGTCCGGGCGACCCCGAGCTGGTCGGTGCGACGATCGGCGACCTGCTGGCCCAGCGCGGCTGGAACCAGCGGGTCACCATCGCGTCCTTGTTCGCGCGCTGGCCGGAGCTGGTCGGTGCCCAGCTGGCCGAGCACTGCCGGCCGCGCAGCTACGACGAGGGCAAGCTGCACGTCACGGCGGACTCCACCGTCTGGGCCACGCACCTGCGGGCGCTCGCGCCGCGGCTGTTGGAGCGGCTGGCGGAGGAGCTGGGCCCGAACATTGTCCAAGATGTCCGGATTACCGGCCCGACGGCCCCGAGCTGGCGACACGGTCCCAGGCACGTCCGCGGGCGCGGGCCGAGGGACACGTACGGCTGATCGGTGGTGCCTGAGCGTCGCCGCGGTAAGGCTGCTCTCGCGGTCGAGCGGGGGTCGGCCGCGTCCCCCGTCCCGCGACTCCCGCACGAAAGGCCGACAGCGGCCTCTATGGACCTCTGGTGACCCTTCTAGAACTGGCGTACGGGTAGGATGGGGGCAGCATCGAGACGGGGGGCCGGCTGGCCGCCCGTTAGCCCTGAATCTGCTCGGTACAAGACCCTGGGGGCAGCACGGTCCTGAGTAGTTCGGGGCACTCGCGCCGTCTTCGGCGCGGCCACTCCCGTCGGCGTGGGCCTGCTCACGCTGCCTGGCGCGGAGTGCGGTCGTGGCAGTGCCATGCCGCTGGTGCGGCACTGGCAAGGAGGGACTAGCGACCCGTGTCCTACGACGCAACGTCGATCACCGTTCTCGAGGGTCTCGAGGCGGTACGCAAGCGGCCCGGCATGTACATCGGCTCCACCGGGGAGCGCGGCCTGCATCACCTGATGAACGAGGTCGTGGACAACTCGGTCGACGAGGCACTTGCCGGTTATTGCACCATCATCCAGGTCACGCTGCTTGCCGACGGCGGACTCCGCGTCGTCGACGACGGTCGCGGCATCCCCGTGGACGAACATCCCGTAGAGAAACGGCCGGCGCTCGAGGTCATCATGACTACGTTGCACGCCGGCGGGAAGTTCGGCGGCGACGGGTATGCGGTCTCCGGTGGGTTGCACGGCGTCGGTGTGTCCGTCGTGAACGCGCTGTCGAGCCGGGTCGACGTCGAGGTACACCGCGACGGCAAGATCTGGCGGCAGTCGTACGAACGGGGTGAGCCGACCGGCCCGGTGACCGCCGACGGCGAGTCCGACCGCACCGGCACCACGACGACGTTCTGGGCCGACACGGAGATGTTCGAGACCACGACCTACGTCTTCGAGGTCCTGGCCAGGCGGCTGCAGGAGATGGCGTTCCTGAACAAGGGGCTGCGCATCAGCCTGCGCGACGAACGCCCGGGCGCCGAGGACGTCACGGAGGCGGAGAGCTCCGGCGAGCCGGCCAAGCCGCGCGAGGTGTCGTACCACTACGAGGAAGGCATCGTCGACTTCGTCCGGCACCTCAACGCGACGAAGGACCCGGTGCACAGCTCGGTGATCTCGTGGACGGCGGAGGACCTCGAGCGAGGCATCTCGCTCGAGGTCGCCATGCAGTGGAACACCACCTTCGCGGAGAGCGTGTACACGTTCGCGAACACCATCAACACCGTCGAGGGTGGCACCCACGAGGAAGGCTTCCGCGCAGCGCTCACTTCTCTGATCAACCGGTACGCGCGCCAGTGGAGCCTGCTGAAGGAGAAGGACCCGAACCTCACCGGTGACGACGTCCGTGAGGGCCTCACGGCCATCATCTCCGTGAAGCTGCGGGAGCCGCAGTTCGAGGGTCAGACGAAGACCAAGCTCGGCAACACCGAGGCGAAGACGTTCGTCCAGACCGCGGTCGGCGAGATGCTCGGCGCCTGGTTGGACAAGAACCCCACCGAGGGCAAGGACATCGCGCGCAAGGGATTCGCCGCGGCCACCGCACGTATCGCCGCACGCAAGGCGCGCGACCTGGCCCGCAACCGTAAGGGTCTGCTCTCCGCCGGCGGCCTGCCGGGCAAGCTGGCCGACTGCCAGTCCACCGTGCCCGAGGAATGCGAAGTGTTCGTCGTCGAGGGCGACTCCGCGGGTGGTTCTGGCAAGGGTGGCAGGGACGTTCGGACGCAGGCGATCCTGCCGATCCGGGGCAAGATCCTGAACGTCGAGAAGGCCCGCATCGACAAGGTGCTGCAGAACCAAGAAGTCCAGGCGATGATCTCCGCGTTGGGCACGGGTATCCACGAGGACTTCGACGTCGCGAAGCTGCGCTACCACAAGATCATCCTGATGGCGGATGCCGACGTCGACGGGCAGCACATCCGCACCCTGCTGCTGACGCTGCTGTTCCGGTTCATGCGCCCGTTGATCGAGGGTGGCTACGTCTACCTGGCGCAGCCGCCGCTGTACCGCCTCAAGTGGACCAACGCCGCGGACGACTACGTCTACTCCGACCGCGAGCGCGACGGGCTGTTGAAGCTCGGCCAGCAGGAAGGCAGGCGTCTCAAGGCCGACGGCATCCAGCGCTACAAGGGCCTGGGCGAGATGAACGCCAACGAGCTGTGGGACACCACGATGGACCCGGAGAAGCGCGTACTGCTTCAGGTCAGCCTGGACGACGCGGCACAGGCCGACGAACTCTTCAGCGTGCTGATGGGCGAAGACGTCGAGAGCCGTCGCAAGTTCATCCAGCGCAACGCCAAGGACGTACGTTTTCTCGACATCTGATGGACATGTGGCAGTCGAGCGATAGCGATGTACGTACGCCGGTGAGTGGCTGCGTATCACGGAGGGAATCAGCGTGACCGAAGACGCCACGGTGCCCAGCAGGGACTCGATCGAACCCGTCGACCTCCAGGTCGAGATGCAGCGCTCGTACCTGGACTACGCGATGAGCGTCATCGTGTCCCGCGCGCTACCGGACGTGCGCGACGGACTCAAGCCCGTGCACCGGCGCGTGCTGTACGCGATGTACGACGGCGGTTATCGCCCGGATCGCAGTCACAGCAAGTGTTCTCGCGTCGTCGGCGATGTGATGGGCCACTACCACCCGCACGGTGACAGCGCGATCTACGACGCTCTCGTCCGGCTGGCGCAGCCGTGGTCGATGCGGTACCCGCTGGTCGACGGCCAGGGCAACTTCGGCTCCCGCGGCAACGACCCCGCCGCGGCCATGCGGTACACCGAGTGCCGGATGGCACCGCTGGCGATGGAGATGGTCCGCTCCATCGACGAGGAGACCGTCGACTTCTCCGACAACTACGACGGCAAGACCAAGGAACCGGACGTGTTGCCGGCGCGGTTCCCGAACCTGTTGGTCAACGGGGCTTCCGGCATCGCCGTCGGTATGGCGACGAGTATCCCGCCGCACAACCTGCGTGAGGTCACCGCCGGCGTGCAGTGGTTCCTGGAGAACCCGGACGCCACCAACGAGGAACTGCTCGAAGCGCTGCTGGAGCGGATCAAGGGCCCGGACTTCCCGACCGGCGCGCTGATCGTCGGCAAGGACAGCATCGAGCAGGCGTACCGCACCGGCCGCGGTTCGATCACCATGCGCGCGGTCGTCGAGGTGGACGAGGACAACAGGGGCCGCACTGTCCTCGTCGTGACCGAGCTGCCGTACATGGTGAACCCGGACAACCTCGCGCAGAAGATCGCGGACCTCGCCAGCACCGGCCGGGTGCAAGGCATCGCCGACATCAGGGACGAGTCCAGCGCCCGCGCGGGGCAGCGGCTCGTCGTGGTGCTGAAGCGCGACGCCGTAGCGAAGGTCGTGCTCAACAACCTCTACAAGCACACGCAGCTGCAGGACAACTTCGGCGCGAACATGCTCGCGCTCGTCGACGGCGTGCCGCGCACGCTCTCGCTCGACGGGTTCGTCAGGAACTGGGTCGACCACCAGATCGACGTGATCGTCCGGCGCACAAGGTACCGGTTGCGCAAGCGGGAGGAGCGGCTGCACATCGTGCGGGCGCTGCTCAAGGCGATCGACCGCATCGACGAGGTCATCAACCTGATCCGGTCGAGCGAGTCGGCCGCGGTCGCGCAGACCGCGCTGATGGAGTTCCTTGAGATCGACGAGGTGCAGTCGCGGGCGATCCTCGACATGCAGCTGCGCAAGCTGGCCGCGCTGGAACGCCAGGAGCTGCAGGACGAGCACGACGCGCTGGTCGCCGAGATTGCCGAGCTGAACGCGATCCTCGCGTCGCCGCAGCGGCAGCGGGAGATCGTCAGCGAGGAGCTCGCGGAGATCGTGGACAAGTACGGCGACGAGCGCCGTACGCAGATCGTCCCGCACGAGGGCGACATGACGGCCGAGGACCTCATCCCGCGCGAGGACGTCGTCGTCACCATCACCCATGGCGGGTACGCGAAGCGCACCAAGTCGGACCTCTACCGGGAGCAGCGACGCGGTGGGCGCGGCGTACGTGGGGCCGCGCTGAAGCAGGACGACATCGTCAACCACTTCTTCGTGACCAACACCCACCACTGGCTGCTCTTCTTCACCAACATGGGCCGGGTCTACCGGCTGAAGGCGTACGAACTGCCTGAGGCGGTACGCGACGCGCGCGGCCAGCACGTGGCGAACATGCTCGCGTTCCAGCCCGACGAGCACATCGCTGGCGTGCTCGCGCTGACCGACTACGAGCAAGCTCCGTACCTCGTCGTCGCGACAAAGCGCGGGCTGGTGAAGAAGACCAAGCTCACCGACTACGACTCGCCGCGCACCGGCGGCCTGATCGCGGTCAACCTGCGCGACGGCGACGAGCTGATCGGCGCCCGCCTGATCGGGCCGGAAGACGACGTGCTGCTGGTCTCCAGGGACGGCATGTCGATCCGGTTCCACGCGTCCGACGAGGCGCTGCGGCCGATGGGCCGGGCGACCAGCGGCGTCATCGGCATGCGGTTCAGGGACGGCGACGAGCTGCTCGCGCTCGAGGTCGTGCGGCAGGACTCGTACGTGTTCACCGCGACGTCCGCCGGTTACGCCAAGCGCACCCCCGTCGACGAGTGGACGGTGAAGGGCCGCGGTGGGCTCGGCATCAAAGCTATGCGGACGACGGACGAACGTGGTTCACTGGTCGGTGCCTTGATCGTGGAGGAGGGCGACGAGCTCTATGCGATCACGGCAGCCGGAGGGGTGATTCGCACCCGGGTGACGGAGGGTGAACTCCGCCCGTTGGGTCGTGACACCATGGGGGTACGTCTCATCAATCTGGCTGATGGCGACGAGGTCGTTGGCATCGCCAGGAACGCCGAGGCGGTGGTCGACGAACCCGGAGAGGGGGACGCGTGAGCGACTTGAAGCGCTTCGCCACGCGTGGCACCACGGCGACCGGCACGCAGGGACGTTCCGCGCAGCAGGGTGCCGCGCGTCCGACGCAGGAACAGTCCGGCCAGCAAGGCGGCCAGACTGGACAGTCGGGCGGTGCGCAACAGTCGTCTGGTCCGCAGACAGGTTCGCAGGGCAAGCTGATCCCCACCAGGACGACGGGGACCCAGCCGCGTATCGGCGGCGGCCGTTCCCGGGCGCCCCGGCGGGCCCACCTGCTGCTGAGCAGGATCGACCCGTGGTCGGTGATGAAGTTCAGCTTCGTCGTCTCGCTCGTCCTGTTCGTGGTGCTGTTCGTCGCCGTCGCCGTGCTCTACTCGGTGCTGTCCGCGATGGGCGTTTTCGACTCGCTGATCAGCACCGCCAGGGACCTCGCCGGCGGCAACGACACCTGGGACGTCGCCACCTGGCTCTCGGCGAAGACCATCCTCGGCTGGACCGCCGTACTCGGCGCGGTCAACGTCGTGCTCATCACCGCCCTCGCGACCCTCGGCGGCTTCGTCTACAACCTCGTCACCAGCCTGGTCGGCGGCATCGAGGTCACCCTCTCCGAGGCGGAGTAACCCCGGCCGATCCAACGGGGCCCGTCCCGCCTCGCCGCCACCGGGTGCGGTAAGCTCGCTGACCACGGCCGCACCACCACGGGCCGGTTCGCAGGTCCTCGGGGCTATAGCTCAGTCCGGTTAGAGCGCTTCCCTGATAAGGAAGAGGTCCCTGGTTCAAGTCCAGGTAGCCCCACCCCCACGTTTCCGCAGGTGAGAGCCACAACGAGGCTCTCCATCACTCACCTTCGTCGCCCTCGTCGTCGTCGAAAGTCAGCGAAAAGTCAGCAAGCGCCTCTCGGACCCGCTGAAATCGGTCGTCGGAGCGGTGCACGTAGATGCTGAGCGTCGTCGTCGGTTTGGCGTGTCCGAGGATGGCTGCGATGTCGTTGATGGGCACGCCGGCGGACACGAGCCAGGTCGCGTAGGAGTGCCTGAGGTCGTGGAACCGCAGGGCACCCGGCGGTAGGTGCGTCCCGAGCGCTGAGTACGCCGCCCGCCGTGTGCGGTACGCCCGGCGGCACGGACGTCCGGCCTCGTCAGGCCAGGTGGCCACGAGCTGACCGTCTTCGGTGGCGAGCGAGAGACCCGGCAGCAGGCCTGCGTCCACAAGAGCCGGTATCCAGATCCGGCGGCGGAAGTTACCCCGTAGCAGGTTGCCGCCGGCTGGGCCTACGGCGACCGGGTCGGACGGGGCGGGGTCGGCTGACTTGGCCAGGTCGCGGAGCAAACACGACAGGAACGGCGCGAGCGGCACCGTCCGCCGACCAGCGGCAGTCTTCGGGTACGGCTTCTCCGTGACCCGTCCTGCGACCTCGACGAGGACGCGGCCTACGTCCAGCGTTTCCGAGTCCAGGTTGACCGACCGCCACTGGAGCCCCAGGCACTCACCCCACCGCAGTCCGGCGCCAGCCGCGAGCGACGGCAGGATCCGGTAGCGCTCCGGCACGGCCGGCAGAAGCTTCGTCAGCAGGTCCTCGCGACTGATGACCCGGAAGTCGATGTCTCGCTTGCGGGCTCGCGGCAGCTTGATTCCGTCGGCCGGGTTGTGCGTGATCAGTCGGTCCCGCACCGCTGCCGCGAGGACCGCTCGGGTAATCCGGTGGCACTGAGCCACGGTCGCCGGGGCGAGACTCCTCCCGAGCTCGGTGGTCCAGCTCTGCAACCCCGAGAACGTGACAGCGCCGATCGGCCACCTACCCCACCGCTCGATGATGTGGTGTTCCAGGATCGAGCGGTCCCGCGCCAGCGTCGTGCTCTCGTGACTCTGCCCAGTCAGCCACGCTCGCGCGTACGGCCCGAACCGTCGCTTGCCGGCGGCGGGGTCGACATAGCCACCCTGGCTCTTGGCGGACTCCATGGCTGCGACGTGCTCCCGGGCAGCCCGCCGCGTGGCGAACGTCTTGGAGCGCTGGCGGCCCGACGGGTCGCGCCAGTTCGCGCGCCAGGTTCCGGCTGGTGTGCGCATCTCCCAGCCCATGTCAGACCTCCTCGTCCGGGTCAGCGGTGGGCAGGTTGTCCAGCCAGGCGTGGAACCTGCGCTTGGGGATGACCCACCGGTTGCCGAGCTTCAGCGCGGGTATCTCGCCGCTTCGGCACAGCTGGTAGGTGCTCCCGGGGGAGAGCGAGAGCAGGTGGGCGACCTCGTGGACGGTGAAGACGGCGGGGGAGTTCGTCATCCGCAGGACGGCCGCCAGCTCTGCATGCTCGGCGCCGTCGTCGCCGTTCTGGCGGGCAGTGAAGGGCAGGACGTTCGTCATGAGTGGCGGTCCTCTCGAACGCGGTGCGGCATCGTGACGGCGTGGCAGGCGCGGCACAGCCCGTAGCTGAACAGCACTGGGCCGGCTGCGACCATGCAGGGATGGATGCGGGTGACGTAGCGGCGGCACCGGTCGCAGGTGGCGTCCTCGATGGCGTCTGGGGTCAGCTCATGGGCACACTGACCGCACGTCAGGCGGCCGGGTGCCCAGACCGCAGCGTGGATGACTCGCGGTGCTGGCCGTAGGTGTGGGCAAGGTCGGGCTGTGCCGGCCCTGATGGCGCCCTCAAGGGCTCGGAGGTGTTCTCTGAGCCAATCGGTGGCGCCGTGGTGGACCGGGATCTTCTGGGCGCACGCCAGGGCGTGGAGGACGCCGAGAGCGTCGCGGCAGGCGGCCTTGTACTGGTCGTCTTGGGCGATGGTGGCAGGGCTGGTCATGAGGCGTCTCCGGCGGGGTTCTTGACGACGTGCAGTGACGGCGTGTGGTCGGTGGCGGTGTCGTTGCGGCCATTCCGGCCATTCCGGCCAGCGTTTGTGTCCTGGCCGGAGTTGGCCGGAACGTGGCCGGGTTGCGTGGAGGCAGACGGAGCGCGATCTTCGGCGAGTTGCCAGACCGAGCCTGTGCCGAACCCGGAGCGTGTGGCGATCACGCCGATCCGCTCCCGTGCCCTCCGCAACGTGCGCTCTGCGATCCCGTTCTCGGCAGCAAGTTCGAGCAGCTGCGCAGTCGGTGCCTGTCCGCCGAGTGCGGTCAGCTGGTCGTGCAGCCACTGGCCGACTCGGTCGTTGTCGCCGTGCGTTTTGGGCTGGTTGCCGGCGTTGAGGATGTCGCTGACGGTGCGGTCGGTCTCCCCTATGAACCGGAGCTTGCCGACCTCGGCGGGACCTTCGGGTGTGGTGATGTCGACGCTGTCGATGACGTATCGCAGCGACGGTAGGTCCTTGCGTCCCACGTTGTTCTTCTCCAGCGACAGGACGCACGAGTCATCATCGGCGCCGGGGTCACGGGCGATCGCCAGCACGACGCGGGTCAGGGAGCTGAACGCGCGGGAGCCGGTGATCAGGTTCAGCACGTCGGTGGTCGTCGTGGATTTGTTGAAGTGCGCCAGGCCGACGACGGCACAGCTGGTTGTGTCTGCTAGCTGCGCCAACGGCTCTAGAGCGGTACGCAGATCGCGGTCGTGGTGGGTATTGATTTCGGCGGCGATCAGCGACAGCAGCGGGTCGGCGGCAAGCAATGCGACGTCGAGGTCGTTGATCTGGTCGGCCAGGTCGGCACAGTCGTGCGGCAGGGTGAGTTGGTGCGTGCTGGTGCCTTCGGTGACCTGGACGCGGTAGACCCGGTCGAGGTCGGCGCCGGCGGCATGTAGTCGCGGGACGATCGTGTGTGCCCAGGAGTCCTCGGTGGCCGCGTAGATCACTGGACGTGGTGTTCCTTGGCTGGCGCCAGGCAGTGTGCCGGTGGTGATGCATGCGGTCAGCCAGGACATGAACAGCGACTTGCCGATGCCCTCGCGGCCCGGAACCAGCGTGATGAGCCCGGTCGGGATGCGTCCGGTCCACAGCCAGCGGACCGGTCGTGGTGGAATCGACGACGCCTGGGTGAGCACGAGTCTCCTGGCGGTTGGTCCTGGTTCCGGTGCGACCGGTTCACCGGACCACTGGTCCTCGCGGTCCAACGCAACCGGTCCGTCGGGTCCCTCGATGGGGACCGGATCGGGTGGTCCGTAGCAGGTCGGGTCGATCACGGGACCACCACCACCGTGTCGGAGGCGTGCCACAGTCCCTCGTCGGTCCGCCAGTGCGGGAAGCTGCCCGGCTCCCGCTTGACCGTGTACGCACGCATCGGGCAACCCGCACGTGGGCACCGGTCGTGGGTGGCGACGATGACAGCGGCATCGAGCACGTTGGACCGCAGCCGGACCCTGGTCCCCACGGGCAGGGTCCTGGTGGGTGGGGTCCGGTCCCCGGCGGTCACAGGGCCACCGCAGAATTGGCCGGTCCCGGTCCGCGGTCCGGTCCTGGTCCGCAGGATCGGAGACCTCCGCGCGGGGACCGTCCACAGTGGCGAGCAGTCGTTGTGCCCGCGTCAGGCACCACGGGACCAGGCACTCGTCGTCGTGCCGGTCGCCGGGCAGGCTGGCGCACTGCGGTTCGCATGCTGGTGCGGCCTTGAGGTGGATCGCGTCGCGGTACTCCAGCACCTCGGTGCCCAGACCGTGGTCCGCAAGACGAGTAGCGACAATGCGGAGCGCGGCTGCGTCACTCGACAGGTCGGCGACGGTACCGCAGTAGCTGTCCAGGTGAACGAGCATGACCGCCGTGACGTCGGCGGCGTCCAGCTCGACGTGCATGCTCATGGTGAACGCGGCAGGGCCGCGCTGGCCGATGGCGTCGGCCAGTCCTGGCCGAACCGTGTGCGATGCTCCGTTGAGGCTCACGTGGGCAGTGAGCGAGGTCTTGGCGGCGCTCACCGTGCCACCGCCAGGACCGGAGCGTCGACGCCGCCGGTGATGCGGTGGGTGAGCAGCTCGGTGGCGCGCTGCTTGCACCATGCCGCAAGTGCCGGGTTCTCAGAGCCGGCCGGGTAAGCGGTAGCTTCCCGTGCCGCCGTCATCGTGGAACCAAGACCGTTGTTGACGAGGACGTCGGCGATCATTTCCCAGGTGTAGGGGTCCTCGAAGGCCACGTCACTGATTGGGCAGCTGTCCAGGTGAATCCACAGGGCGGCAGCGACGTCGTCGGCATCGAGGCCAACCTGCATGCTCACGTCGACCACGACCGGCCCTCGATCGCCGATGTGGTCAGCCCATCCAGGTGCGACCGGGACAGGACTGTCGTTCAGGGTTACACGCGCCGTAGGCTGGCTACGCATGGCTGTTCCTCTCGCAGGGGAGCTGGCTTTCGCATCTGGCCTCGGCGGGTGGCAGCCCGTCGGGGCCTTCTCTTGCGACCAACTGGTGCGCACCACT
>WHTA01000033.1 GCA_009379825.1 Streptosporangiales bacterium | reverse complement strand
TCGGTTGATGGCTGGGCGGATGGCGAGCTGATGGTCGGAAACGAGTAGTGCGCCGAGTGGCTGGCCGCGCCGTCCGAGGACGGCGCCCACGCCGCCCGCAGCGGCGGCGCGGCCAGCGCGCCGTCAGGCGCGCTCTTGATCCTAAAGAGGTCTATCCGGCAATGGAGAGGCGTCAGGCCAGCTGGCTGAGCGGCCAGTTCCAGTCGAATTGGTCGGCCACCGCGTCGCCGGTGCCGGATTGGATGGGCTCCTCGATGTTGGTTGCACCGGTGCGCGGGTCGACCAAGGTCACTCCGGCGTAGCGGAGGACTGCCAGGGACGCGAGCCAGGCGGGGTGGCCGGCGAGGCGGGTGCTGACGAACGGGACGAGGACGGTTCGGACTCGGGTGGAGAGGGCTTCGCAGAGGACACTCATGGCGTAGTTGTCGGCGATGCCGGTGGCCAGCTTGTTGATGGTGTTGAAGGTGGCCGGGGCGAGGAGCACTGCGTCAGCGGACGGTAGGCGCTTAGCGTCGTTCGGCTGTCGGTGGTCGGTGAGGAGCGGGACGTTGGCGGCTTCCAGCTCAGTTCGTGGGAGCCAGGACTCGGCTGCCGGTGTCGCGATGACGGCCGGTTGCCAGTCGCGGTCGCGGGCGGCTGCGACGGCTGCGTCGGCTCGTCGGGTGAGTGCTGCGCCGGTGACGACGATGTAGAGGGTCTTGCCGCTGGGTTCGGTCACGTGAGGATTCCTGCCCGCCTTGCGATTGGTCGTAGTGCTGGTGTGCGGCCTCGGCGTTCGCGCTTGAGGAGGGTGCTGATGATCTCGCGCGGGATGACGCCGTAGCGGAGCAGCTCGGGAGCTACCCGCTCAGCTTCAACGAGGTGAAGTACGGCTTCGGGATCGCGTTTCTGCTGTGCCTGCGCCCAAGCAAGGTCGAGGTGTACTTGCGCGCGGCGGCTGCGCAGTCCTTCGGGAAGCGCGTCGGTGTCGATGAAGCCGGCGAGGCTAAGAACCTCGTACGGATCGCCCATCTCGGTGGCTGCCGAGACGCGGTGGATGTTCACGTTCGTCGGGCCGAACGCGGTCCAGGCCAGGTTGGCGTCCTTGCGCAGTTCGTGCCCCAGTGCTTCGGCTCGGTCCAACCGATCCTGGCTTGTCCGCCGGTCGACGTTTCGGGCGGCGATCACACCGCTGATGAGCCAGAGCGAACCCGCGACCGAGGTAAGCCCTGGCTCCTCGGACTTGATGAGCGGCATCAGACGCTCGGCGCCAGACACGGCGACCCGTTCGGCGTCCTCGGTGCGATCGGCACGCAGCAGCGCGCAGACGACCTGATAGGCAGCCTGGCCTTGGGCCTCCATCGACTCGGAGGTCAACGCTGCGGTGGCGGCGCGGTCGGCGGTCACCCATGCGAGGTGCGCCTCTCCGACCTTGGCGAGCAGCTTCGACGCGACGACGTACGCCGAGGACTTGGCCATCTGCACCTCTGGCGACGCATCGCCGTAGCCATCCGCAACCGTAAGCAGGTCGGGCAGAGCCGCGGAGACCTTGTCGTACTGCGCGGCTTGGTAGTCCTGGTGCGCCTGGACAACGGCCGCCCGGAACTGTGCGAGCGGCCACATGGTCTCGCGGGTGCCGAGCAGGTGGCTGTAGTCGGTGAGCGCGGTACGGATCGCTGCCAACGTGCGGAGCTGGGTGCCGCCCTCTGGTGAATAGCGCCACGGGTGCGGCGAGAGTTCCTGGACGTCGACGTCCAAGACCTTGGCGATCTGCGTCAGCACGGAGAGCTTGTCGACGCTACGCAACCCGCGCTCGACCTGGGACAGCCACGACTCCGAACGGCCGACGAGCTCGGCCAGCTGCTTCTGGCCGATGCCCTTGCGCTTCCGGTAGATCGCGATCCGGTCGCCGATGGAGTCGTTCATGGTCCCCATTGTGAGCAGATCATCGGGGCGAGGACCCGCAAAAAAGTGCGGGTGCTGTCGAGTGCGGGTTGCGGGTCCTGAGCGCTCCTAACTTCCTGGGAGTCGAAACACGCCGACCAGAACGGCTGGCGGCGTCGATCGGGGAAGGAGGGATCACGATGGGGCCGACCGGTGTTCGAGGGCTGCGACGCGTTCCCGGAGGTTGTGCACTTCCTGGGTCAGCTCGGCGATCCGTCGTTCGATGTCTGCCTGGCCACCTTGGCCGTCGTTGTCGGTGGGTTCGGGTTGTTGCTCGGCGACGAATACGCCGCGCCCCTGCCAGGCGACCAGTCGGCCCTCTTCACGCAGGACGCGCAGAGCGCTCTGGATCGTCATTGCCGCTACGTCGTACTGCTCAGCGAGGGACCGGCCGGTTGGCAGTCGCTCGCCGGGCTTCAGCGATCCGTCCGCGATCGCTGCGCGGAGATGGTCGGCGATCTGGATGTACGCCGGGCGTGGATCGGTCGAGCTGACTTTGGTCATGCGAAGAATGCTAACCCGATCTAGCGATATCTAGAAAAGCTCAGCACAGACCATTGATTGTGCTAGCGCAAGCCAGTAGTATCTAGAACAGATTAGTCAACACTAGAAAGGATGGTCGCCATGGCGATCGATGGAGGGTTCCGGTTCCCGGTCGAGTTCGGGCAGGCGTTCCCGCACGGCGCATTCGTCGTGGGTGAGGTGATGCCGGTCCGGGACTACGACGCGAAGGGTGACAAGCAGAAGGACGACAAGGTGACCGGGCTGCCGCTATGGGAGGTCCGGTGCATGGACGCCGACCCGAGCGTGCGGCGTGGTGAGTTCAAGGTGAAGGTCGCGTCGAAAGTGCAGCCGGTGCCGCCGGATGCGCTGCCTGGGCTGCCGTTCCGGCCGGTCGAGTTCACCGGGCTCACGGTCACCCCGTACGTCGATGACGGGTCGAAGCGGCTGGCGTACTCGTTCAACGCCACCGGCATGCAGGCCCCGACCGGCGCGAGCAAGACCAACGGCGCGAAGGCGGCCAGCTCGTCTGCGGCCGGTAAGGAGGCTTCGGCATGAGTGACGTGAGCATCAAGGTGCACGTGGCCGCCGGCGAGGTCCGTGAGGTGACCACGTATGAGGCCACCCTCGACGGTGCCCCGTTCGTGGCGCTGCAAATCGGCGCGACCTTCCGTGGCGTGACGCTGATGGTCCGCGACGAGCAGGCACTCAACGAGTTGGCGTCGATGGTCGCCGAGGCCCGCGCCGGCCTGGCCGGCGCACTCAACCGCGCGAAGCAACCCGAGCTGCCGGACCTGGCGGCTTCTTGAGCCGGCGCGGCAGCGGTGACGGATTTCCAGGCCCTTTGCCGCTGCCGCGCCTTCCAAACCCACCCGTGAGAGGGCGTGATCTGGCATGTCCCAGCGTAGTGACCCCGACATCCCGTGCGGTCAGATGGCGATGTTTACCTACCGCGCCGACGCCACCGCGAAGGCGCTCGGCCTCGATCCCACCCGCTGGGTCTACCCCTGCGGGCTGTGCAACGGCGCCCCGGTGAGCGAGCCGGGGAAGCTCTGCGCCACCTGCGCACCCACCCCGCCACGGACCCGGCGCAAGGCAGCGGCCAAGAAGGCCGCGAAGAAGACCACCACGACGAAGGGAGGTGATCCGCGATGAGCGTGCTTGGCGTGAACCTGTTCGGGTTGATCGTGGCGTTCCTCGCCGGCGTGGTCACCGGCGGGATGGTCGTGTTCTTCACTCGCGGCCCGGTGGTGGCGTACTTCCGAGTCAAGGACGAACCCGACCCTCAGCCCGTCCAGGTCGAAGTACTCGCCTCGCGCCCTCGTCCGTGTGTGCGACGGCAACCGGTGTGGGAGCGGGTGACGGCCCGCCCGGTCGACGCGGTGCTTCCCGAGTCGACTCGCCGACAGCTCGGCCATGGCGGGGGTGCGTGATGGCTGGCTGGGTAGAGAAGACCGCGCCGGGTATCTCGTCGGCAACACTCAAGCTGCCGGTCAGCACCGCCGTTGCGCTCGTGGTGCTGGCGTTCGGCTGGCGGGTTGTGTGGTTTCTGGTCCGGCAGTGGCCCCTCTGGCTCGCCGGCGGCCTAGCCGTGCTCGGGTTCCGGGTCTATGACGGGCTCGGCGGCTACGGACTGTCCGGCATCAGCGCAGGCGTGGTGGCCGCGCTCGTCGCGTGGGGGCTGCTGCACCGCCGGTCGTTCGCGGTATGCGTCTACTGGCCGCTGCGGGGATGGCTGCGTGGTCTGGTCGTGTATGCGCCGGGCTGGGGCGAGCTGATGGCTGTCTGTGGGCTGTCGAAGAAGGTCCGCTCGCAGCACCGCGCCTCGGCTGCTGCGTACCCGCTCGACCTCGACGGTGGATCGGGTGCGGGTGAAGACCCTGCGCGGGCAGACGTTGGCGGACTTCGCCGAGAACACCGACCGGTTCGCCGAGAGCACCGGTGCGGTCGACTGCCGGGTCCGTCGCCTGTCCTGGCCCGGCCTCACGGTCGCCGGGCGGCAGGTCATCCGGCGGCGGTTGCGGGCCCGGGTGCTGGACCTGTGGGTCCTGATCCGTGACTCGCTGGCCGAGCTGGTGCCACTGTTCGACGTGCCGGAGAGGCCGAACCTCAAGCGCCTCCCACTCGCGTTGCGGGAGGACGGGCTGACCTGGTCGCTGCGGCTGCTGGGCACGCACGTGCTCATCGCCGGGAAGACCGGTGCGGGCAAGGGCTCGGTGTTGTGGTCGCTGATCCGCGCGCTTGGACCTGCGGTGCGCGACGGGTTGGTGGAGTTCTGGGTGATCGACCCGAAGGGCGGCATGGAACTCGCCGCCGGACAACCGCTGTTCGCCTGCTACTGCTACGGCGACCGCACCACCGACGACGACGGACAGCGGCTGGCGTTCCAGACCGAGTACGCCGAGTTCCTCGAAAGCTTGGTGGACCGGATGCGGGCACGGCAGCAGGACCTGCGGGGCATCTTCCGCACCCACCGCGCACGGCCCGGTGACCCGCACGTCGTCGTGTTCATTGACGAGCTCGCGGCGCTGACCTCCTACGTCAGTGATCGGAAGGTGAAGGCGCGGATCGAGGACGCGTTGAACCTGCTGCTGTCCCAGGGCCGGGCGTGCGGGATCTCCGTGGTGGCCGCATTGCAGGACGCGCGCAAGGAGGTCGCGAACAACCGGGGCCTGTTCCCCACCCGGATTGGGCTCGCCCTCGGCGAGGAAGCCGAGACCGACCTCATCCTCGGCACCACCGCTAGGAAGAACGGCGCCCGCTGCGACCAGATCAACGAGGATACCCCCGGTGTCGGGTTCGTCGCCGTCGATGAGTCCCGCGAGCCGGTCCGGGTGCGGTTTGCCTACGTCGATGACGACGAGATCGCCCGCCTCACCCACACCTACCGGCCACAGACCGTGCCGGTGGACCCGTACCCGGCTGACCCGATCGAGGAGACACACCAATGACGACCCACACCGACCCCGACAGCGCGGTGAACAACGACTGCGCAACTGCCGCGTTGGTCGACATGGCAACCGGCGAGCTGGACCTGCTGGACCAGTTGGCCCGGTACCGGTACCTGCGGGACTGCCTGGACGCGGAAATGCGCCGCATCGTCGCGCTGGGCCGGATGGTTACTCCCTGGCCGTACACGCTGGCTGCGCTGGCCAAGGCGGCCGGGATGTCCATCTCCGGGGTACGCACTTTCGCCCAACCCGGCGACATCGCCCACGTGCAGAACGTGCTCGCAGCCAGGCAGCTCCCAACGCAGCTCGTGCCGACCCACCGGGAGGAGTCCCACGATGGCGACCACTGAGACACCGTTCGCCCTGGACGGGACATGGATCACCGAGACGCGCCAAACCGTCGCGTGGGAGTTCGACTGCGGGGTCTGCCTGGACTTCGGGCACCTCGATGGCCTCGGCCCCTGCCCGCACTGCGACCCCGATGGGTACGCCGAGCATGTCTACTACGCCCTTCAGGAGCATCGGTCGGGGCTGGGTGGCCAAGACCCGTGGCCGAGCGCCGGGGTTGGTGCCCGATGACGGCGGCTGCGGATATCCCGCTGGAGGTGATCCGATCCACGGCAGAGGCCGAGGGTGTCTGCGTCCGCCCGGTGATCACCCGGTTGCACGATACCCAGGAGGGCACGTCGCGGCTGGTGCCGATCCCGTGCGGATCGACCCGCGAGGCCCAGTGTCCATCGTGTGCGGATCGGAACCGGCGGCTGCGGATGCAGCAGTGCCGGGAGGGCTGGCACCTCGACACCGAACCCGTTACCGACGACCAGGACGAGGACGACGAGGACGAGGAGCCGGCGGACACCTCACGGCGGGTGCGTTCTACTCGGCGGCGGCAGGATGCACCTGATCTGCCCAGGCAGGATGTGGCGCCGCACACGATCGGGCCAACGTTCGGTACCGATGACAGGACCTACCGGCCGTCGATGTTCGGCACGTTCACTCTCGGTTCGTATGGCCGGGTGCGGTCGGACGGGACGCCGGTGGACCCGGAGTCGTATGACTATCGGCGGGCGGCGTTGGATGCGATGCACTTCCCGAAGCTGGTCGATCGGTTCTGGCAGAACCTCCGTCGCGCGGTGGGCTGGAAGGTGCAGTACTTCGCTGTCGTGGAACCGCAGCGGCGGCTTGCTCCGCACCTGCATGCGGCGATCCGTGGGGCGATACCTCGGGCGCTGTTGAAGCAGGTGGTGGCGGGGACGTATCACCAGGTGTGGTGGCCGTCCTTCGACCAGCCGGTGTACGTGGACGAGCTGCCCGCCTGGGACCCCGAGATAGGCGGGTATGTCGACCCCGGCACCGGGGAGGTGCTGCCGACCTGGGAGCGGGCGCTCGACCAGCTCGACGCTGACCCGGACGCCCGTCCGGCGCATGTTGTGCGGTTCGGGGAGCAGACCGACTTGCAGGGGATCCTTGCCGGCACCGCTGATGCGGATCGGCGGATCGGCTACCTGTGCAAGTACCTCACGAAGTCGATCACTGACACGTTCGACGCGGAGGAGATGACGGCACGGCGAGCGTTGCACGTCGACCGGCTCTGGGAGGAGACGCGGTGGCTGCCGTGCTCGCCGGCGTGTGCGAACTGGCTCCGCTATGGCGTGCAGCCGAAGAATGCCCGGCCCGAGCTGCAACCGGGGTTGTGCCGGGGGAAGGCGCACCGGCGGGAGACGGTCGGGTGCGGTGGCCGTCGAGTGCTGGTGTCGCGGCAGTGGACCGGGAAGACCCTCACCGACCACCGCGCCGACCGTGCCGCCGTGGTCCGGGCCGTGCTCGAGGAAGCGGGTATCGACGCGCCGGACATCGATCGGTACTCGACCCGGGTCACCACTGAGGCCGGCCGACCTCGTTACGTCTGGACACCCGTCCGTGCCGACGAAGAGGAGTTGCCCGAGTACCGGCACGTGCTTCTGGCGGCGCTACGTGAGCGGCAGCGCTGGCGAACTCAGTACGAGCAGGCCAAGGAACGCGCTGGACCACGTCTCGCAGAACATCTTTCGGCAACGGGCCAACCCACCACGGCGGCGGCATGACGGGGAAGGAGTCATACGAGATGGACAGGCTGCTGACGGTCCGCGAGGCAGCACCTCTGCTCGGGGCGAAGAACGAGCGGTTCCCTCGCCGGCTCATCGCTGAGCGGCGCATCCGGTTTGTGCGTGACGGACGGCACGTGCGGATCCCGGAGTCGGCCATTCGGGAGTACATCGAGGCGAACACCGTGCAGCCGGTCGCTCGGGATCGTTACGGACGGGTGGTGGCTGCCTGATGGCCAACAAGGAAGGTCACCGGAAGTTCGGCAACATTCGGCAACTGCCATCCGGGCGGCACCAGGCGAACTACCTCGGGCCGGACGGGCTGCGCCGCAACGCGGACCACACGTTCGAGTCGGAGAAGGAGGCGGCGGACTGGCTGACCCTGAAAGAGGCGGAGCTGCTGCGGGGTGACTGGATCGACCCGAACCGGGCACGGGTGAAGCTCGCGGACTATGCCGAGCGGTGGGTTCGGGAACGTGCGCTCGGTGAGAGGACGCGCGAAGGGTACGAGAGTCTCTTGCGGTTACACATTCTGCCGTTCGTGGGGGAGAAGGAGCTGCGGCAGGTGACGCCGGAGGTCGTGCGGTCTTGGCGGGCGCGGTTGCTGGCGGAAGGTCGGTCGGAGACTCGGGCGGCGAAGGCGTACCGGTTGCTACGTGCAGTGTTCAACACTGCCGTCGATGACGAGCGGGTGAAGAAGAACCCGTGTCGCATCAAAGGTGCGGACAAGGAGCGCACCGAGGAGCGGCCGGTGGCGTCGATACCTCAGGTGCTCGCGCTCGCGGCGCTGGTGTCTGAACGGTTCCAGGCGCTGATCCTGGCGGCGGCGTTCACTGGTTTGCGGTGGGGTGAGCTGGTCGGCTTGCGCCGGCGGGACGTCGACCTGGTGGAAGGTGTGGTCTACGTCCGGCGGTCGTTGAGGCAGCTCGACTCCGGGCAGCTTCGGGAAGGTCGTACGAAGTCGGCCGCCGGTGTTCGTCCGGTCTCGATGCCCGAGGCGTTGGTCGATGTGCTCGACGTCCATCTGCGGAAGCACGTGGGGGAGGAGGCCGACGCGCTCGTCTTCACCGGGGCGAAGGGTGCCGGGTTGAAGCGGGGGAACTGGCGGAAGACGGTCAGGTGGACCGAGCGGATCGCGGCGGTCGGTCTGCCTGAGGAGTTCCACTTCCATGACCTGCGGCACACCGGGAACCAGCTCGCGGCGCGGTCGGGGGCGAGTACGCGTGAGCTGATGCGTCGGATGGGGCACAGCACCGTACGGGCCGCGCTGATCTACCAGCACGCCACCGACGACCGCGACCAGGAGATCGCGAAGGCGCTCAACACGCTGATCGAGGCGGAGAAGATCGCCGGGCGTGACGCCGATCGCACCGACGACGACGGGGCCTAATCGCACGTTAATCGCACGCGGTAGGGCTAACTGAACATGGCTGCCGACCACGAACCGCCCCGGACCGGTGTCGCTGCTGGTCAGGGGCGGTTTCTGCGTGTGGAGCGGGTGACGGGAATCGAACCCGCATAACCAGCTTGGAAGGCTGGGACTCTGGCCATTGAGCTACACCCGCGTAGGTACCCATGGTCGCACGGGCTGGGTACCGCACGCGGTAGCGTATCGCTTACGGGCGTCCGAGGGACGACCGGCGGGGCGTGGCGCAGCTTGGTTAGCGTGCTGGCTTTGGGTGCCAGAGGCCCCCGGTTCGAATCCGGGCGCCCCGACGGACCGAGGCGGCGACCGGGGCAGGGTGTCCACCAGGAGACCTGCCCAGGCCGCCGCCAGGGACTTCAGCTGAGCACGTGCTTGGCCAGCACCAGGCGTTGGATCTGGTTGGTGCCTTCGTAGATCTGGGTGACCTTGGCGTCGCGCATCATGCGTTCGACCGGGTGGTCGCGGGTGTAGCCGTCGCCGCCCAGGAGCTGCACGGCGTCCGTGGTTACGGACATGGCGGTGTCGGAGGCGTAGCACTTGGCGGCGGAGGAGAAGCACGCGAGGTCGGCGCTGTCGTGGTCGGAACGGGCCGCCGCCGCGTAGGTGAGCTGGCGGGCCGCCTCCAGCTGCATCGCCATGTCGGCGAGCATGAAGCGGATGCCTTGGAAGTCGCCGATCGGGCGGCCGAACTGTACGCGCTGGGTGACGGACCTGCGCGCGTGGTCGAGTGCGCCCTGCGCGATGCCGACGGCCTGGGCGGCGATCGCGACGCGGCTGTGGCCCAGTGCCCGCAACGCCGTGCGCATGCCGGTGCCAGGTGCGCCGATCAAGCGGTCACAGGGGATACGGCAGTCTTCGAAGAGCACCTCGCAGGTCGGTGAGCTGCGCAGGCCCATCTTGCGTTCCCGCCTGCCGATGACGACGCCGGGGTCGCTCGCCTCCACCACGAACGCGGAGATGCCGTCCATCCCGCGGTCGGGGTCCGTGACCGCCAGCACCGTGTAGTACGTGGCGATACCGGCGTGCGTGATCCAGCGTTTCGCGCCGTTGAGCACGTAGTGGTCCCCGTCGCGGACGGCTCTGGTGCGGAGTGCGGAGGTGTCGCTGCCCGCGTCTGGTTCGGACAGCGCGTAAGAGAACAGCGCGCCGTCGGTCGCCACCGGCGGGAGGTAGCGCTTGCGCTGTTCCTCCGACCCGGCGAGGAGCAGCGGCAGCGTCGCGACCTTGTTCACCGCAGGCACCAGCGAGGTGGTCGCGCACGCCCGGGCGACCTCCTCGACGACGAGGCAGGACGCCAGTGCGTCCGCGCCCTCCCCGCCGACCGGCTCGGGCAGGTGCACGGCGTGCAGCCGGTTGCGTACCAGTGCGTCGAGCGACGCGCGGGGGAACTCACCGGACTCGTCCGCGCGTGCGGCGTGCGGTGCGATCTCCGCCTCGGCGACGGTACGTACGGTGTCGCGGAGCAGCCGATGCTCCGGTGGCAGCAGGAAATGGTCGACCGTCATCATCGGCTCCTCGCGGAATGGCATCGGGTCACTTCGAGCACCGCCTTGCCGTGCAGCCGGCGTTCGCGCATGTCGGTGAGTGCTGTCCGTGCGTGCAGCCAGTCGGCGACGTGGGTCACGTCGTTGCGCAGCTCACCGTTGGCCACCAGGTGGACGAGGTGAGCGAGGTCGGCCGCCGGCGGGTCGGCGATGACGTCGTCCAGCAGGTAGTAGCCGCGCAGCATGGCCTGTCTCGGGTAGAAGGCGCTCGGGTCGAACGTCGCCTGCTCGCGCGCCGAGTTGCCGAACGAGACCACCAGGCCGCCGGGCGCTACGGCGGCCAGCGCGGCGGCCAGCGAGCCGCCCCCGACCGACTCGAGTACGACGTCGCACCCTTCGTCGGCCGCTGCCACCACCCGGGCGCCGGCACGGCGCGCCAGGTCGACGGCGTAGCCGCCGACGCCTCCGGACGAGCCGGTGACGTGGACGCGTCTGCCGGTCAGCTCGCCGGCGAGGCGCAGCGTCCGCAGGGCGGTGAGGCCGGCTACCGGCAGTGCCGCCGCTCGCGACAGCGGCACCGCCGGCGGTACGCACGTCAGCCGGTCGTCCGGTACGCAGACGCGCTCCGCCCAGCTGCCGCCGGTTGCGAGCCCACACACCGGGGTGCCGGCGGGGAACGCGGAGTCCGCGGCGACCGTGCCCGCGAAGTCCCAGCCGGGACGCCAGCCGGCCGCGGCTGACCGCAGCCTGTGCAGCTCGCCGCGGTTCAGCGATACGGCGCGCACGTCGACGAGCACCTCGCCAGGGCCGGCGGCCGGCGGGTCGACGTCGCGGAACTCGACGAGGTCGTCGTCGCCGGTGGCGACGAGGGCCTTCATGCCTGCGACGGCCAGCGCGGAGGCACCGGGTCCACCGAGTCGAGGGCAGACCAGTCGGCACGGACCGGCGAGTACACCTCGGCGACCGTGGCGCCGTCGGGGCCCGCGGCTGCGCGGTGCGGGACGTCGGCGAGGATGCGCCAGGTGCCGCCTGGCCCGATCTCCTTGGTCTCGCCGTCGACGGTGAACGTGATGGAACCCTCGATGACGAACCCGAGCTGCTCGTTCACGTGCTGGTGTTCGAGCACGGCGCTGTTCGGTTCGAGCTCGACGATCGCCATGGTGATGAGCTCGGACTCCACCATGCGCGCGAGTACGCCGTCCCAGATCTGCTTCGGCCGGATCGTGTCGAGTTGGTTGAACGTGTCGCTCATGAGCTGGTGTCCTTTCAGTAAACCGGGGTGGTCCACTCGGGGTGGCCGAAGCTGTCCCGCCTGGCCGCTTCGACGAGCTGCCTCCGCAGGTCCAACGTGTCGTCGCCAGGCCTGCCGTCGCCCACCTGCCGCCCGTCGACCTCGACCACAGGTACGACGAGCGACGCGGTGCCGCAGAGCAGGATCTCGTCGGCGACGTACAGCTCGCTGCGGTGGATCCGCCGCTGTGTGGCGGGTTTGCGTGCGTCGGCGAGCAGCTGCAGCACCTGCCTGCGGGTGATGCCCTCGAGGATGTCGTCGGTCGCCGGCGGCGTCAGCCAGGTGTCGCCGCGGCGGACGAAGATGTTCGACGTCGTCCCCTCGGCGACGTAACCGTCCACGGTGAGCAGGATCGCCTCGTCGTAACCGGCTCTGGCCGCCTCGGTCTTCGCCAAGGCCGGGCCGACGTAGCCGCCGATGAGCTTCGCGCGGTTCGGCATGACGGCGTCTGGCGTACGCCGCCACGAGCTCACCGCGCACCTGACGCCCGCCGGGTTCGCGTAGTCGCCCGCCACCGGCGTCGCCGCGATGGACAGCCTGGTGGCGATGTCGTGCATCCGTACGGGCAGCACCTCGCCGCTGAGGAACAGCAGCGGCCGCAGGTACGTGTCGCAGCGTGCGTCGTTGCGGCGCAACAGCTCTGCGCTGGTCTCGACCAGCTCGTCGACCGACGGTCGCAGCTCAAGTCCGAGGATGCGCGCGGAGTCGTGCAGCCGCCTGTAGTGTGCCTCCGCCTCGAACAGGTACAGCTGTTGATGGTCGTCGTTCCAGCAGGCACGGATGCCCTCCAGCGTGCCGGTGCCGTACGACAGGGTGCTCGCGTGCACGCTGACGCGCGCGTCGTCCGCCCGGACGAAGTCGTCGTCGACGTACACCCAGTCGAACGGCGCGCCGAACGGTGAGCCCTTCGCGACACCTTGCGCGGTGTCGACGGTCTGGGTCATCTCTGCCTCCTTGGTCGCTACTTCACGCGGCGTCCGTGTTTCCAGACGCCGACGACGTGTGCCGGGTCGCCGAGTGTGGCGATGTCGGCGAGCGGGTCGGCGTCGACGGCGATGACGTCGGCGTCGTGGCCCGCGGTGAGCTGCCCGCTCTGCGGCGCCTGCGGGCCGAGCGTGAGCGGCCCGTTCGCGGTCGCCGCCTCTATCGCCTGCAGTGGCGTCAGTCCCGCGGCGACCAGGTGACGGAGCTCGCGACCGTGGCGGCCCCAGGACGCTGGCAGCCCGTCGCCGGTGACGGCGATGTCGGTGCCGAGAGCGATCGGTACGCCGTGTTCGTGCGCGAGCAGCAACGCCTTCGCATGCGTGTCGCTCATCGCCTCGAGCTTCTCGACGGCGTACGGCGGTGCCGCCGACGCGCTCAGCACGTCCTCGATCACCAGCCGCGTCGACACGAGGACCGCACCGGCGTCGAGCATCGCGGCGCACGCCTCGTCGTCCAGGTAGGTGCCGTGCTCGATGGTGCGCACCCCGGCTTCGAGCGCGACCATGATCCCGGCGCGTCCGTGGCAGTGCGCGGCGACGACGCGGTCGGCGAGCGCCGCCACCTCGACGATCGCGCGCAGCTCGGCGAGCGCGAACTGCTGGTGCCGCGGGTCGTCGACCTCCGACAGTGCACCGCCGGTCGCGCACACCTTGACGAGCTTCGCGTCGCGCCTGAGCATCTCGCGGGTCGCGCGCATGCAGTCGTCGACGCCGTCGCAGACGCGTAGCTCGCCGCCGCGCGCCGCGTAGTCGACGACCCAGGGGAGCGGTAGCGAGTGCAGGTCGGCGTGGCCGCCTGTGGTGGCGAGCATCGCGCCCGCCGCGTACACCGTGGGTCCGGCCACCTCCGCGACCACCCGCGCGAGGTACACGCCGAGCCCGCCGACCTCGCGTACAGACGTCACGCCGGCATCGAGCGCGGCCCGCAGGTCGTGCGTGCACCTGGCGGCGCGGATCGCGACGGGTTCCATCGGCAGCTGGGTGAGGTCGAGGGCGCGGCAGCCGAACAGGTGCGTGTGGCAGTCCCACAGCCCGGGCAGCACCGTCGCCACGCGCGTCGCCTCGCCGCTGGTGCGGGGTGCGTCGGCGGCCGGGCCCGCGTACGCGATGCGGCCGTCGTCCAGGACCACTACCGCGTCGCGTACGGGGGCGCCGCGACCCGGGACCATCAGGTCCGCCTCGATCCGTTCCACAGCAGGATCGTGCTATCCGCATTGACTTAACGACAATTGAAGAGTGCTAAAGCAATGCTTTAACGTGGCTTCATGCTCGAGATGCACCGCCTCCGCGTACTCCACGAGATCGCCCGCCACGGCTCCCTCACCAAGGCGGCGGCGGCGCTTTCCTACACGACGTCCGCGGTCTCGCAGCAGATCGGCGCGCTCGAGCGGGAGGCCGGCGCGCAGCTGCTGGAGCGGCACCCGCGCGGGGTGCGGCTCACCGAGGCCGGCCGCGCGCTGGTCGAGCACACCGACACGATCCTCACCGAGCTGCGCGCCGCGGAGATGTCACTGGCCGCGATCGCCGGCGGCGAGGGTGGCCGGCTGCGCCTGGGCTCGTTCGTCACCGCGAACGCCACGCTCATGCCGCAGGCCGTGCGCGCATTCCAGGCGCGCTACCCGAACGTACGGCTGGACCTGGTGGAGGCGGACATCGACGAGTCGCTGCCCGCGCTCGCCGCGCACCAGCTGGACGTGGCGCTCGTCGCGGAGTTCCCCGTCGTCCCCGTGGAGAAGCCTGGCGGCGTCCACCTGCAGCGCCTGCTCGTCGACCCGCTCGGCATCGCCCTGCCCGCCGACCACCCGCTCGCCCACCGGAGCAGGGTCGCGCTCACCGACCTCGCCGAGGAGCGCTGGATCCAGGGCGTCCACCACGGCTCCACCGTCGACGTCCTGCCCCGGGCCTGCCGGCAGGCCGGGTTCGAACCGGACATCGCGTTCCGGACCGACGACCAGATGACCGTACGGGGGCTGGTCGCGGCCGGCCTCGGCGTGGCGCTCGCCCCGTGGCTGACCCTGCCGGCCACCCCGCCCGGTCTCGTCGTCCGGCCGCTGAACGAGCCGGCGCTCGTCCGCACCGTCAGCGTCGCCACCGCCACCGGCAGGCACCAGCTGCCCGCCGCCCTACAGATGGTCAAGCACCTCCGTGACGTCACCGCGGAGATCCGCAAGACGGTGCCCAAACTAGGCTGACCTCGGGCTCGGCCCGGTGCTCCAGCGAGGCCGGTGAGTTCGTCGTCGCGGGTGGCCTAGACTTGCGCCTACGCCGCGGAGTCTCGTGGTGCGTCGGTGCGTGTGCGCGGCAACCAATTCATTACGCAACAAGGAGCAATGTCGTCGTGAAGACCGAGGTCGAGAGGCTGAACCCGACCCGGGTGAAGCTCACCGTCGAGGTGTCGTTCGAGGAGCTGAAGCCCAGCCTCGACAAGGCGTACCGCGATGTCGCCAAGCAAGTGAACATTCCCGGGTTCCGCCGCGGCAAGGTCCCACCGGCGATCATCGACCAGCGGCTCGGCCGCGGGGTCGTGCTCGAGCAGGCGATCCAGGACGCGGTGCCGCGCGCCTACGGCGAGGCGCTGCGGGAGGAGAACGTCCGGCCGCTCGGTCAGCCGGAGCTGGACATCAAGGAGTTCGCCGAGGACGCGCCGCTGAGCTTCACCGCCGAGGTCGACACCCGGCCTGAGTTCGAGCTGCCCGACTACGCCGGCGTCGAGATCCAGGTGGAGTCGGGTGCGGTCGGCGACGAGGAGGTCGACCAGCAGCTGGACGGGCTGCGGGAGCGGTTCGCCGTGCTGCGCGGCGCCGACCGCGCGGTCGCGGAGGGCGACTACGTGTCGATCGACCTGAAGGCGGAGGTCGACGGCGAGGAGCTCGAGGACGTCAGCGTCAACGGGATGAGCTACGAGGTCGGCCGCGGCGGTCTGGTGGAGGGCCTGGACGACGCGCTCGCCGGCATGAGCGCGGAGGAGAGCAAGACGTTCAACACCACGCTGCTCGGGGAGCGCGCCGGCGAGCAGGCCGACGTGACCGTCAGCGTGCAGCAGGTGAAGGAGAAGCAGCTGCCCGACCTGGACGACGAGTTCGCCCAGACCGCCAGCGAGTACGACACCCTCGCCGAGCTGCGCGACGACCTGCGGTCGCGGCTGGAGCGCAGCCGCACCTCCCAGCAGGCGAACGAGGCACAGGAGAAGGCGCTCGACGCGTTGCTCGACCTGGTCGACTTCCCGGTACCCGACAGCGTGGTCGAGGAAGAGGTGAACAGCCGCAAGGACAACCTCGAGCAGCAGCTCGGCAACTCCGGGCTCGACCTCGAGCAGTACCTCGCCAGCCAGGACAGGGGCTACGACGAGTACCTCGAGGAGCTGCGCGAGAACGCGCTCAAGTCGGTGCGCGCCGGCTGGCTGCTCGACGACATCGCGGACTCCGAGGAAGTCACCGTCGAGGAGCAGGACCTGAGCCTGCAGATCACCCAGATGGCCGCCAGGATGGGCGTCGAGCCGCAGGTGTTCGCCGACCACCTGCTCCAGTCCGGACAGATCAACCAGCTGTGGGGTGAGGTCAGGCGCGGCAAGGCGCTCGAGGCGGTCGTCGCCAAGGCGACCGTCACCGACGACGCCGGCAACACCGTCGACCTGGCGCCCGAGGCGCCGGCCGAAGATGCGGCCGACGGTGCGGACGAGGACGCCGCTGCCGAGGACGCGGACAAGTAGCCCGCGCGCCCGGTGCGCCGACAGCGAACAGCGAACCGTTCCACCCTCAACCGGCCCCGACGGTCGGTTAGTGTCACAGGCGAGATCTACCCCAACTGCAAGCGAAGGTGAGGCGCGTGAAACCACTCGAGAACACGCCGACGTTCAGTCGCCCCACGGTCGTCACGCCGCAAGGGCACACCGGCGGTGGCGCGGCGCCTGCCGGTCTCGACGACGACGTCTACCGGCGGTTGTTGCGTGAGCGCATCATCTTCCTCGGCAAGGCGATCGACGACGAGATCGCCAACGCCGTCTGCGCGCAGCTGCTGCTGCTGTCCGCGGAGGACCCGGAGCGGGACATCTGGCTGTACATCAACAGCCCTGGTGGTTCGGTCTACTCCGGTATGGCGATCTACGACACCATGCAGTTCGTGCCGAACGACGTGGCCACGGTGGTGGTCGGCCTCGCCGCCTCGATGGGGCAGTTCCTGCTGACCGCGGGCAACGAGGGCAAGCGCTACGCCACGCCGCACGCGTCGGTGCTGATGCACCAGCCGCACGGTGGCTTCGGTGGCACCGCCTCCGACATCGCCATCCAGGCCGAGCAGATGCTGCACATGAAGCGCAAGATGGCGGAGATCACCGCCGAGCGCACCGGGAAGACCGTCGAGCAGATCGAGCGCGACGGCGACCGCGACCGGTGGTTCACCGCCGACCAGGCGAAGGACTACGGGTTCATCGACCACGTGTACCTGAGCGCCGGCGACATGCCGTCCGGCACCGTCTCCTGACGCGTCGACGAGGAGGACCTTTGATGTTCCAGCCCGAGGGCCGTGGTCTGCACCTGCCGGATCACCGGATGAGCGCGCCGCCGGCGGAGAGCCGCTACGTCATTCCGTCGTTCGTGGAGCGTACGTCGTACGGGGTGAAGGAGCAGAACCCGTACAACAAACTCTTCGAGGACCGCATCATCTTCATGGGTGTGCAGGTCGACGACACGTCGGCCAACGACGTGATGGCGCAGCTGCTCACCCTGGAGTCGATGGACCCCGACCGGGAGATCCAGATCTACATCAACTCGCCCGGCGGCTCGTTCACCGCGCTCACGGCGATCTACGACACCATCCAGTTCGTCCGGCCAGATGTTCGCACCATCTGCATCGGCCAGGCGGCGTCCGCGGCGGCCGTGCTGCTGGCGGCGGGCACCAAGGGCAAGCGCTCCGCCCTGGCGCACGCGCGGATCCTGCTGCACCAGCCGGCGATCCAGGAGGGCGGCGGCCAGGCCAGCGACATCGAGATCCAGGCGCGGGAGATCCTCCGGATGCGCTCGCTGCTGGAGGAGCTGGTCGCCCGGCACAGCAACAAGGACGTCGACCAGGTGCACCGCGACATCGACAGGGACAAGATCTTGACGGCCGAGGATGCCCTCGAGTACGGCCTGATCGACCATGTCCTGACCAACAGGACCACCCCCGGCGCCGAGTGACGCCGGGGCTGCGGCCGCGTACGCTGAGAAACGCGGAACGTGCGACTCGCCGCGCCGCGGACCCGAACATGGGACGATACGAGGTACGGTCGATTGCACGGCGACTCCGGGCGTAAAGGAGAGCGATCAGGTGGCACGCATCGGTGACGGCGGCGACCTGCTTAAGTGCTCGTTCTGCGGTAAGAGCCAGAAGCAGGTAAGGAAGCTCATTGCGGGCCCCGGGGTCTACATCTGCGACGAGTGCATCGATCTCTGCAACGAGATCATCGAGGAAGAGCTCGCGGAACCCGCGGAGAGCACGCTGGAGAGCCTGCCCAAGCCGCGGGAGATCTACGACTTCCTCAACCAGTACGTCATCGGGCAGGAAGAGGCCAAGAAGGCGCTCTCCGTCGCCGTCTACAACCACTACAAGCGCACCCAGGCCGCCGGCGAGACCAAGAACAAGGACGAGCACGTCGAGATCGCCAAGTCGAACATCCTGATGCTCGGCCCGACCGGTTCCGGCAAGACGTTCCTGGCCCAGACGCTGGCGAAGATGCTGAACGTCCCGTTCGCCATCGCCGACGCGACCGCGCTCACCGAGGCCGGCTACGTCGGTGAGGACGTCGAGAACATCCTGCTGAAGCTGATCCAGGCCGCCGATTATGACGTGAAGAAGGCCGAAACCGGGATCATCTACATCGACGAGATCGACAAGGTCGCCCGGAAGTCCGAGAACCCGTCGATCACCAGGGATGTCTCGGGCGAGGGCGTCCAGCAGGCGCTGCTGAAGATCCTCGAGGGCACGACCGCGTCGGTGCCGCCGCAGGGCGGGCGTAAGCATCCGCACCAGGAGTTCATCCAGATCGACACCACGAACGTGCTGTTCATCTGCGGCGGTGCGTTCGCCGGACTCGAACAGATCATCGAACAGCGCGAGGGGCACAACAGCATCGGCTTCTCCGCGGTGCTGCACTCCAAGACCGACGAGTCCGACCTCGGCGAGCTGTTCGGCCAGGTCATGCCGGAGGACCTGCTGAAGTTCGGCATGATCCCCGAGTTCGTCGGCCGGCTGCCGGTGATCACCAGCGTGCACAGCCTCGACCGCGACGCGCTGAGCCAGATCCTCACCGAGCCGCGCAACGCGCTGACCAAGCAGTACCAGCGGCTGATGGAGTTCGACAACGTCGACCTGGAGTTCGCCCCGGACGCCGTGGAGGCGATCGCCGAGCAGGCACTGCTGCGCGGCACCGGCGCCCGCGGCCTGCGCGCCATCCTGGAAGAGGTCCTGCTCTCGGTGATGTACGAGGTGCCGAGCCGCAAGGACGTAGCCAGGGTGGTAATCACCCGCGACGTGGTCCTGGCCGGCGTCAACCCGACCCTGGTACCGCGCGAGGTCGTCACCTCCCGCCGCGGCGAACGCCGGGAGAAGTCCGCCTAGCGCGCGCTGCCCCGCGGCGCCGTTGCCTGCAGTGGTGAGCGGCGGGGGAAGTCCGCCTGGCCCGCGCTGTCGCGCGAGGTCAGCACCGGCGACGTGGTGCTGGCCGGTGTCAAACCCGACGCTGGTGCCGCGCGGCGTTGTTACCTCGCGCCGTGGGAACTCCGCCTAGCGGCGGTGCCGCGCGAGGTCGTCATCTCGTGCCGGGCGGGCGGCGGGGAGGTCCGGCCGCCCACGATGCGGTGCGAGGTCGTCGCCTGGCGCCGTGGTGAGCGGCGGGGAAGTCCGCCTAGTGTCGGCGGCAGTTCAGCCTCAGTCGAGATGGTTGGTGAGGGTGTCCGGGGGTGTGGTGCGGCCGTCGGCGTGTTCGGTGGTGAAGGTTGCGGCGCCCAGCGCCTCGCGGCAGGTGCGGACGGTCTGCTCGTAGTCGGGCTGTTCGACCGGTGGGCGGCGGGCGTCGCTGCTGCGCAGCTCGTCCGCGGCGCCGAGGAGGCGTGCGGCGCGCGCAGGGTCGGTGGCCACGGTGACCGCGGCGAGCTCCTCGCACACGCTGGCCGCTCGCCAGCGGTCGCCGAGTGCGAGGTGCTGCCGCAGGCTCTCGACCAGCAGCTCCCCGGCCAGTTCCGCACGGCCGGTGCGGCGCGCGACCACGCCGAGCAGGTTCAGTGACCATGCGACGCCCTCGGCGAACCTGGTGCGGTCGGCCAGCGCGAGGCTCTCCCGCAGCAGCCGCTCCGCCCGGTCGGGCTCACCGAGGTACGCGACGGCGGCGCCCAGGTTGAGCAGCGCCCAGGCCGTGCCCTCCGCGTCGGCGAGCCGCCGGAACACCGCGAGCGTCTGCCGGCAGCTGTCGACCGCGTCCGGGTCCTCGGTCAGCCAGGCGACGAAGCCCAGGTAGTTCCGTGACTCGGCGACCCTGGCCTGGTCCCCGGCGGCGTGCCACAGGTCGCGGCTCTCCTCGTGCAGCCGCAGCGCGCGCTCGTAGTCGCCGCGCTCCCGCGCCACGCTGCCGAGCCGCTGCAGCGACTCGGCGACGCCGCGGCGGTCCCCGTGCTCGCGGTAGAGCCGCAGCGCCGCCTCGATCCGGGCCGCGGCCAGGTCGTACTCGCACTGCAGGAACGCGAGCACCCCGGTGCCGAGCTGTGCCCCGGCCAGCGCCGTGGCCGACGCCGTGTGGTCGCCCGCCAGGGCCGTGGTCAGCCACGCCCGGCCCTCGCCGTACCGGCCGCGCAGGTAGCAGTAGCGCCACAGTGCGCCGGCGAGCCGCACCCCGATGTCGGTACGCCGACCGCTGGCCCAGGCGAGCACCGCACGGACGTTGTTCACCTCCGTGTCCAGCCGGTCCAGCCAGTCGACCTGGCGCGGGCCGTGCAGCTCAGGCGCGGCTCGCTCGGCCAGCTCGGTGACGTACCTGGCGTACGTGGTCGCCACGGCGTCGAGGTCGCCGCTCGCCCGCAGCTTCTCCAGCGCGTAACGGCGCACGGTGAAGAGCAGGAAGTAGCGGGCCTGACCGTTCGCCGGGACGGCTATCGCCAACGACTTGTCCACCAGCGACGCGGTCACGGTGAGCGCCTGCTCCTCGTCGGCGAGCACCGGGCAGGTCGCCGCGGCCGCCTGCAGGCTCCAGCCGCCGGCGAACACGGCGAGCTGCCGCAGCGCCCGCCGCTCGTCGGCGCCGAGCAGCTCGTAGCTCCAGTCGATCGCGGCACGCAGTGTGCGGTGGCGCGGCGTGCCGTCCCTGCTGCCGGTGAGGCAGCCGGCCTCGTCGATGCTCGCCGCGAGCTGGCGGATGCTCAGCACGTTCACCCGTGCCGCGGCCAGCTCGAGCGCCAGCGGCAGCCCGTCCAGCTCGCGGCAGATCCGCGCGACGGCCGGTCGGTCCGCGGCGGTGAGCCGGAAGTCGGGCAGCAGCTGCCGCGCCCGGCGGACGAACAAGGCGACGGCGGGGGAGTCGTCCACCTCGTCGTCGTCGCCTGGGACGGCCAGCGGCGCGACCGGCCGCACGATCTCCGCCGGCAGCCGCAGCCGTTCCCGGCTCGTCGCGAGGACGCGCAGCCCGCTGCAGGACATGAGCAGGTGCTCGACGAACGGCGTCACCGGGCCCACCAGGTGCTCGCAGTTGTCCAGCAGCAGCAGTGCGTCCGGGGTGGCGAGCGTGGCGGTCAACGGGTCGAGCAGCGGGCGGCCCGGTGCGTCCCGCACCCCGAACGAGGTGGCGACCGCCTGGGTGATCGCCGCTGCGTCGCCGAGCTGCGACAGCGCCACCCAGCCGACGCCGCCGGGGAAGTCGCCGGCCACCTGCCGGACGACGTCGAGGGCCAGCTGCGTCTTGCCGACCCCGCCCGGCCCGGTCAGCGTGACCAGCCGCACCCCGTCCTGGCGCAGCAGGCTTGCGACGGCGTCGCGTTCCTCGATCCGCCCGACCAGCTCGGTGAACGGCGGCGGCACCCGGGTCGGCGCCGTGGAGGTGCCGGCCGGTTCGCTCGCGCTGGCCAGCACCTGACGGGCGCCGTCGTCGAGGTCGAGCGTGTCCGCGAGCAGCCGCACGGTGAAGGCGCGTGGCCGGCGCCTGCGGCCCCGTTCCAACGCCGCGATCGCGTCCACGCTCAGCCCGGAGCGGTCGGCGAGTGCCTGCTGGGAGAGTCCGGCCACCAACCGGTGGCGCCGCAGCAGCGCCCCGAAGTGGCCGCCCGGTTGGTCCCTCACGTTGTGCGTACCTCCCCTCAGCGGCAGCCGGGGCCAGACTGTGGCAGGAACGTACGACCGTTTTGCCGTGCTGTCAGGGCTTTGTCAGGTTCCTGTGCGGGTGGTGTCCATGGCCTCACTGTGGCGTTGCGCGCAGGCTGGCCCTAGCCGTTGCGTGAACGGCGGAGACAGGAGGCAACTGATGGCAATCGACCAGGCCGTGCTCGAGGACCTGCTCCACCGTGTCGTTAGCGATCTCGGCGCGACGGTGAGCGCGGGGAACGCCGTCGTGGGCTACCGGCTGGGGTTGTACCCGCCGCTGGCGGAACGCCCGATGACCCCCGCTGAGCTCGCCGCCGCCACCCGTACCGACGAGCGGTAGGTCACGGAGTGGCTGCGCGGACAGGCCGCCGGCGGCTACGTGACGTACGACGCGGACACCGAGCGGTACTCGCTGACCGAGGAGCAGGCGGCGATCGTCGCCGACCCGGACGGCGCGGTCAACGCGCCGGCCGCGTTCATGCTCGCGCTGGCGACGCTGCGGACGGAGCCCGAGGTGACGGAGGCGTTCCGCACCGGGAAGGGCATCGGCTGGCACGAGCACGACAAGGACCTGTTCGTCGGCACCGAGCAGTTCTTCCGTCCTGGCTACCTGGCCAACCTGGTGCAGAACTGGATTCCCGCCATGGACGGCGTCGAGGCGGCGCTGGACTCGGGTGCCAAGGTCGCGGACCTCGGGTGTGGTCTGGGCGCGTCGACGGTGTTGATGGCGCAGGCGTTCCCGAACTCGCACTTCGTCGGCTCCGACTACCACGACGAGTCGATCGAACTGGCACGGAAGCGGGCCGCGGACGCCGGCGTCGCCGACCGGGTGGCGTTCGAGGTGGCCACGGCACAGACGTTCTCCGGCCAGGGCTACGCGCTCGTGACGACGTTCGACGCACTGCACGACATGGGTGACCCGCTCGCGGCGGCGCATCAGGTACGCCAGGCGCTGCGCCCCGGCGGTACGTGGATGATCGTCGAGCCGGCAGCGGCCGACGACGTGGCGGGCAACCTGAACCCCGTCGGGCGGATCTACTACAGCGCCTCGACCTTCCTCTGCATCCCGAACGCGAAGAGCCAGGAGGGTGGTTGGGCGCTCGGCGCCCAGGCCGGTCCCGCGGCGATCGAGAAGATCACCGAGCAGGCCGGTTTCACCGGGTTCCGGGTGGCGGCGACCACGCCGTTCAACCTCGTCTACGAGGCGACCACCCCCGCCTGACCGGTCCTCGGGGGATCGGGGGACCAGGTTCGCGGCGGGCAGTCTCATCGGGGTCCGTAGACTGCCCGCCGTGAACCAAACCCCAGACCCCGCAGAACTGCCGTCCCAGTACACGCCGGCCGACGTCGAGAGCCGCCTCTACCAGCGCTGGCTCGACGTAGGCGCGTTCACTGCGGACGCGGGCAGTGAGCGGCCGCCGTACACGATCGTCATCCCGCCGCCGAACGTCACCGGCTCACTGCACCTGGGGCACGCCTTCCAGCACACGCTGATGGACGCGCTGACCCGCCGCCGCCGGATGCAGAGCTACGAGGCGCTGTGGCTGCCCGGCATGGACCACGCCGGCATCGCCACCCAGACCCTGGTGGAGCGGCAGCTGGCCGAGGAGGGCAAGAGCCGCTACGACCTGGGTCGGGAGGCCTTCGTCAAGCGGGTCTGGGCCTGGAAGGAGCAGTACGGCGGCCAGATCCTCGGCCAGATGCGTCGCCTCGGCGACGGCGTGGACTGGTCCAGGGAACGGTTCACCATGGACGAGGGCCTGTCCAGCGCCGTCCTCACCATGTTCAAGCGGCTGTACGAGGACGACCTGATCTACCAGGCCGAGCGGATCATCAACTGGTGCCCGCGCTGCCGTACGGCGCTGTCCGACATCGAGGTGGACCACAAGGACGTCGACGGCGAGCTGGTGTCGCTGCGCTACGGCGACGGCGACGACTCGGTGACCGTCGCCACCACGCGTGCGGAGACGATGCTCGGCGACACGGCCGTCGCCGTGCACCCCGACGACGAGCGCTACCGGCATCTGGTCGGCAAGCGGGTCACGCTGCCGCTGACCGGGCGCACCATCCCGGTGGTCGCCGACCCGCACGTGGACCCGGAGTTCGGCAGCGGCGCGGTGAAGGTCACGCCGGCACACGACCCGAACGACTTCGAGATCGGTCGCAGGCACGACCTGGAGTCGGTCACCATCATGGACGAGCGCGGCCAGATCACCCTGCCTGGTCCGTTCGAGGGCCTGGACCGGTTCGAGGCGCGGCCGGCGGTGATCGCGGCGCTGCGCGAAGAGGGCCGGCTGGTCGAGCAGCGCTCGCACACGCACGCCGTCGGGCACTGCTCGCGGTGCGAGACGGTCGTCGAGCCGCGGCTGTCGCTGCAGTGGTTCGTCCGGGTCGGCCCGCTGGCGAAGGCCGCGGGCGACGCCGTCCGCGACGGCCGGGTGCAGATCCACCCGAAGGAGCTGGAGTACCGCTACTTCGAGTGGGTCGACAACATGCACGACTGGTGCATCTCCCGGCAGCTGTGGTGGGGGCACCGGATCCCCGTCTGGTACGGGCCGGGCGGCGAGGTGGTCTGCGTCGGCCCGGACGACGAGCCGCCCACGGGCGACGGCTGGACACAGGACCAGGACGTGCTCGACACCTGGTTCTCGTCCGGGCTGTGGCCGTTCTCCACGCTCGGTTGGCCGGACGACACGGCGGACCTGCGGAAGTTCTACCCGACCGACGTACTGCTCACCGGCTACGACATCTTGTTCTTCTGGGTGGCCAGGATGATGATGCTCGGCATCTACGCGATGTCGGACGCCGAGGACCCGGCCGACGCCGTCCCGTTCCGTACGATCGCGCTCACCGGGTTGATCAGGGATAAGTTCGGCAAGAAGATGAGCAAGTCGCGCGGCAACACCGTGGACCCGCTGGAGTGGATGGACTCCTACGGCTCGGACGCGCTGCGGTTCACGCTCGCGCGCGGCGCCAACCCCGGGCAGGACGTGCCGATAGGCGAGGAGTGGGTGCAGGGGTCGCGGAACTTCTGCAACAAGCTGTGGAACGCCGCGCGGTTCGCGTTGCTCAACGGCGCGGACGCCGCCGCGCCGCTGCCCCCGGCGGACCAACGTACGGCTGCCGACCGGTGGATACTCTCCCGGCTGCACAGCACCCTGGCGCACGTGGACGAGCTGTTCGAGGACCTGCAGTTCGCGAAGGTCGTCGACACGCTGTTCCACTTCACCTGGGACGAGTTCTGCGACTGGTACCTGGAGATCGCGAAGGTGCAGATCGACCGCGGCGGCCCGGTCGCGGCCGGCACCCAGGCGGTGCTCGGGCACGTGCTCGACCGGCTGCTGCGGGCACTGCACCCGGTCGTGCCGTACGTCACGGAGGAGCTGTGGTGCGCGCTGACCGGGCGCGAGACCGTGGTGACGGCCGACTGGCCGACCGGTGACGCGACCTTCGCGGACGCCGACGCGGAACGGCGGACGGCCACGCTGATCGAGGTCGTCACGGAGATCCGTCGGTTCCGGGCGGAACAGCGGCTGCGGCCGAGCCAGCGGGTGCCCGCCAGGCTCGACCTCGGCGACCTGCCGTTGCACGACGGCGTGGACGCGCTGCGCGCGCTCGCCCGGCTGGACGAACCGGCGGACGACTTCACCGCGAGCGCCACCCTGCAGGTGGCGACCGCGACGGTCGAGCTGGACCTGCGCGGCGCGATCGACGTGGAGTCGGAGCGCGCCAGGCTGACCAAGGACCTGGCCGCCGCTGAACGTACGAAGGCGCAGTCGGAGGACAAGCTGGCCAACGCCAACTTCGTCGAGCGCGCACCCGCCGAGGTGGTGGCGGAGACCAGGAACCGCGTGACCGAGGCCGACGAGGACATCGCCAGGCTGACCGCGCGCCTCGAAGCGTTGGCCGATATCCAATGAGCAGGTTCGAAGAGGTCGACCGGGCGCTGCTGCAGCGGTGGCCGGAGACCCGGATGGAGCCGAGCCTCGACCGCATCAGGCTGCTGATGGACCTGATGGGCGACCCGCAGCGTACGTACCCCGCCATTCACCTGACCGGGACCAACGGCAAGACCAGCACCGCGCGGATGATCGACGCGCTGTTGCGCGGGCTGGGGCTGCGGGTGGGCCGGTACTCGAGCCCGCACCTGCAGACCGTCAGGGAGCGGATCTCGGTGCTCGGCGAGCCGATCGACGAGGAGCTGTTCGTCGCCACGTACGACGAGGTGCTGCCGTACGTCGAGCTGGTGGAGCAGCAGCTCGGGCTGCCGATGAGCTTCTTCGAGGTCGTCACCGGCATGGCGTTCGCGGCGTTCGCGGACGCGCCGGTCGACGCCGCCGTGGTGGAGGTCGGGCTCGGCGGCGCGTGGGACGCGACCAACGTGGTCGACGGCCAGGTGTCGGTCTGCACCCCGATCTCGATCGACCACGCGCACCTGCTCGGCGACGACGTCGTGGACATCGCGACGGAGAAGGCCGGCATCATCAAGCCGGGCGGCTTCGTGGTGCTGGCCCAGCAGCCGGTGGCGGCCGCCGAGGTGCTGATGCGCCAGGCCGTCGAGCTGGAGGCGACCGTCGCCAGGGAGGGCCTGGAGTTCGGCGTGCTCAGCCAGGACACCGCCGTCGGCGGGCAGCTGGTGTCGCTGCGCGGGCTGGAGACCACGTACGAGGACATCTTCCTGCCGCTGCACGGCAGCTACCAGGCGAGCAACGCCGCGGTCGCCCTCGCTGCGGTCGAGGCGTTCACCGCTGCGAAGGAGCTCGACATCGAGGTGGTGCGCGACGCGTTCGCCGAGGTGAACGCGCCCGGCCGGCTCGAGGTTGTACGCCGCAGCCCGACGGTGCTCGTCGACTCGTCGCACAACCCGGCCGGCATGCAGGCGACGGTGGCGTCGTTGGGGGAGGCGTTCTCCTTCCAGCGGCTGATCGGCGTCGTCGGCGTGATGAGCGACAAGGACGTGCCCGGCCTGCTCGAGGCGCTCGAGCCGGTGCTCGACCGGGTCGTGGTGACCCGCAACCACTCCGACCGCTCGATGCCGCCGGCCGAGCTCGGCGAGATCGCCGCCGGCATCTTCGGCGACGACCGGGTCACCGTGGTGGAGCGGCTGGACGAGGCCCTCGACACCGCCATCGCGCAGGCGGAGGAGGGGACGGACCTCGTCGCCTCCGGCCTCGGCGTGCTCGTGACCGGTTCCGTGGTGACCGCGGGCGACGCGCGGCTGCTGCTCGGCGGTCAGGTGCGCTAGGGCGTGTCTGACAATGGCGTTCGAGGCGAGCGGCGGCCAGGGCGGTCAGTAGCGGTGGCGGACGAATGGCTCGTATTGGCCATACTTGCCTTGAGGACAACACCGCTAATGGCCGTCATGGGCGTCGCGCAGCCCGGACAGCTGTTGTCAGACGCGCCCTAGCCACGTGAGAGATTGGACGGTGAGCGAGGTGGAGGTGGGGGTCGCGATGTGCGCCACGCGTCGATGGACCTTGTCGCGGCACCTGCCGGAGGCTCGGGAGGAGGCGGTCGCGGTATGACCGAGGCGGCGGCGCAGCGGCGCCCGTGGATCGACGTGAACCGGGTGACCCGGCGCTTCTGCGCGACCATGCTGATCTTCCAGGCGATCGTCTTCGTCTGCGCGGCGCCGGTCGCGAACTCGATCAGCGGCGTCGACCTGGGTACCGCGTGGCTGATCGGCGGCGGCCTCGCTCTCGTCGCCGTCGTGCTGTGCGCGCTGCTGCGCTTCCGCTGGGCGTACTACGCGGGCTCGGCCCTGCAGCTGGTCGCGATCGGCACCGGCTTCGTCGTCCCCGCGATGTTCTTCCTCGGCGTCCTCTTCGCCGCTCTGTGGGTCGCCGCCCTCTGGTGCGGCCGCATCGCCCACCCGCACGAACGCTGACGTCGCAGCGGTTACGCTGGTAGCTCGCCCGTAGCCAGCCGAACTCGTGGAGGACGTACCGTCATGCCCGTCGAGTCGGTGTTCTCGCGGCTGGAGCCGCTGCTCCCGCTGGTGAGCAAGCCGATCCAGTACGTCGGCGGCGAGCTCAACTCGGTGGTCGCCGACTGGGACGCCGCGGACGTGCGGTGGTGCCTGATGTACCCCGACGCGTACGAGGTGGGGCTGCCCAACCAGGGCGTGCAGATCCTGTACGAGGTGCTGAACGAGAAGCCAGGCGTCCTCGCCGAGCGCACCTACGCGGTGTGGCCGGATCTCGAGCGCCTGATGCGCGAGCACGGCGTGCCGCAGTTCACCGTCGACGCGCACCGGCCGGTGCGGGCGTTCGACCTGTTCGGCATCTCGTTCGCCACCGAGCTGGGGTACACGAACCTGCTCACCGCACTCGACCTCGCCGGCATCCCACTGCGCGCTGACGAGCGCGGCGATGACGACCCGCTCGTACTCGGCGGTGGGCACGCGGCGTTCAACCCGGAGCCGATCGCGGACTTCCTCGACGCCGCCGTGCTCGGCGACGGCGAGGAGGTCGTGCAGGCGATCACCGAGGTGGTCAGGGAGTGGAAGGTCGAGGGCCGGCCGGGCGGTCGCGACGAGGTGCTGCAGCGGCTGGCCGCCAGCGGTGGCGTGTACGTGCCGAAGTTCTACGACGTCGACTACCTGCCCGACGGCCGGATCAGGCGGGTGGCGCCGAACCGGCCAGGCGTGCCGTTCCAGGTGCGCAAGTACACCGTCTCCGACCTGGACGACTGGCCGTACCCGAAAGCGCCGCTCGTGCCGCTGGCGGAGACCGTGCACGAGCGGTACAGCGTGGAGATCTTCCGCGGCTGCACCCGCGGCTGCCGGTTCTGCCAGGCGGGGATGATCACCCGGCCGGTGCGGGAACGCTCGATCACCACCGTCGGCGAGATGGTGGAGGGCGGCATCAAGGCGAGCGGCTTCGAGGAGGTCGGGCTGCTGTCGCTGTCCAGCGCCGACCACTCCGAGATCGGCGACATCGCCAAGGGTCTCGCCGACCAGTACGAGGGCAGCAACGTCTCGCTGTCGCTGCCGTCCACCCGGGTGGACGCGTTCAACGTCACACTGGCCAACGAGCTGTCCCGCAACGGGCGGCGGTCCGGGCTGACGTTCGCGCCCGAGGGCGGCTCCGAGCGGATGCGCAAGATCATCAACAAGATGGTCAGCGAGGACGACCTGATCCGCACGGTGACCACCGCGTACGCCAACGGCTGGCGGCAGGTGAAGCTGTACTTCATGTGCGGTCTGCCCACCGAGACCGACGAGGACGTGCTGGCCATCGCCGACCTGGCGAAGCGGGTCATCGACGCCGGCCGCGAGGCGAGCGGGCGGCGCGACATCCGCTGCACCGTGTCGATCGGCGCGTTCGTGCCGAAGCCGCACACCCCGTTCCAGTGGGCGGCGCAGCAGGACGCGCAGACCGTGGACGACCGGCTGAAGCTGCTGCGCGACACCGTCCGCAAGGACCGCTCGTACGGCAAGGCGGTCGGCTTCAGGTACCACGACGGCCAGCCGAGCGTCATCGAAGGCCTGCTGTCGCGCGGTGACCGCAGGGTCGGCGCCGTGATCCGGCGGGTGTGGGAGGACGGCGGCCGGTTCGACGGCTGGAGCGAGCACTTCTCGTACGACCGGTGGGCGGACGCGTGCGCCGAGGTGTTCGGCGACGGCCCGGTGAGCCTGGCCTGGTTCACGGTCCGCGAGCGCGACTCGATCGAGGTGCTGCCCTGGGACCACCTGGACGCCGGCCTGGACAGGGACTGGCTCTGGGAGGACTGGCAGGACGCCGTGAACGAGGTCGAGGTGGACGACTGCCGCTGGACCCCCTGCTACGACTGCGGCGTCTGCCCCGGCATGGACACCGAGATCCAGATCGGCCCCACCGGCAAGAAGCTGCTGCCGCTGACCCCCGTCTGACCTGCGGCGCGGCGTCAGTCGGCGTAGTCCGCAGGGGTGGTGGTCTTGTGCACCGGTAGCCGCCACAGCCGGTCCGCGGTCTTGGCCGCGGCCGTGGGCGCGTCCGGTGGCATGCCGGCGCCCAGCAGCGTCCGGACGTCGGCGAGCGGCGCCAGGTACCTGTGATACGTCTCACCGCCGTTCGGGTCCGGGCGGCGCGCCTCGAACCGGCAGATCCGTCCCACCAGCGCCACCAGCGCGTACGCAGGGGCGCCGGCCGGACAGATCTCCTGGTAGCCGAGGTGCCCCACCTCGGTGACGACGACCTGGTTCTCCTCCCACGCCTCGCGGCGCAGGGTGGCGAACTGGTCGACGTCACCCGGGTTCGGCACGCCGCCCGGCAGCCCCGTCGACCCGTCCGCGTACACCTGGATCAGGCACCGTCCCGTGGTGTCCAGCAAGAACCCGTAGACACTCGCGACGGGCAGATGCGCAGGTACGAGCGACGCGCGCCACGTACAGGAAGGTGCGACAACATCTACCCCAACAGTCACACCAGCACCATAAGTCGCGCGGGTCCGGTAGCTGAGGAGGCGCGCTGACCGTGGCGTAAGGTCGACAGTGCGATGGCCAGGCCACAACCCGATCGAGATGCGGACGTACCGGTCCAGCGGCTGCGCGTGCAGTACGCCAAGCGCGACCGGCTGCGGTTCGTCAGTCACCGTGACTTCCAGCGCGCCCTGGAGCGGGCACTGCGCCGCGCCGCGGTGCCGGTGGCGTTCTCCGCCGGCTTCAGCCCGCACCCGCGGATCTCGTACGCGGGGGCGGCGCCGACGGGAGCCGCCAGCGAGGCGGAGTACTTCGAGCTCGCGGTGACGGCCTGGCAGGAGCCGGCGAACCTGCGCAGCGCACTCGACGAGTCACTACCCGCCGGCTTGGACGTGGTCACCGTGGTGACCGTCGAGCCGGGGCAGCCGAGCCTGCCCGAGCTGCTCGAGGCGTCGTTGTGGGAGATCACACTTTCGCAGGTCACGGCCGAGGAAGCGGGCCGCGCGGTGGCGACCTTCCTGGCCTGCGACGAGGTGGAAGTCGAGCGCAGGACGAAGAAGGGCATCCGTACGTTCGACGCGCGTGGGGCGGTCGTCAGCTGTACGGTCTCGACCCGATCGGCGCGTACCGGCGACGACAACCCCCTTCCTTGTGCGATACTGCACGCAGTGGTCAGGCACGGCACACCTGCCGTCCGCCCTGACGACATGCTTACCGGTATCCGTACCGTGGCCGGTCTGCAGTCGCCGTCACCCGCAGCGGTGACGCGACTCAGGCAGGGGCCACTGGTCTCGGAGACCGGTGAGGTGCTCGACCCGTTCGCCCCAGCGCTTGGGGCGCTCCGCGAGGAATGATCGCGGCTGTGGGACGAGCCGGGAAACGCTTCATCGCGGGCGACTGCTCGTGATGAGAACTACGAGGCGGTCCCCGATCCGGCGCGGAAGACGCGACGAGGGGGCCACAGGGAGACAACAGCATGCTCGAAGACGATGCGCCGGGTGGAGACAACGATGTCGTTGGTCAACCGGCGGAGGTCAACAGCGCAGACGGGGTAACCGAGCAGGACACCGCCGAGCAGGCGCCCGCTGCGAAGAAGACCGCCGAGCGGGCCGTGGCGAAGAAGACGGCCAAGAAGACCGCCAGGAAGCGGGCGACGAAGAAGGCAGCCGCCGCCCCACCGGACGGTGACCCCGCGGCGGCAGCCATGTCGGACCAGACCGGCGACCAGCCGGAGGCGCCGACGGCGAGCTCGGACCCCAGCCACGCCGAAGCAGGTACGCCGGCGGCGGGCGGCAACGGTGCTCAACCGAGCACGTCAGCCGCGGACGAGTCGGCGGGGGCCCGATCGGGCCGCCGTGGTGCTCGGGCGAAGGCAGCAGACGTGGACGAGTTGGCGGCGGCCACCTCGGGCGGCAACGGTGCTCAACCGAGCACGTCAGCCGCGGACGAGCCGGCCGTGACCAGCTCGGCCTCGGATGAGTCGGCGGGGGCCCGATCGGGCCGCCGTGGTGCTCAGGCGAAGGCGTCGGACTCGGGCGAGCCGGCAACCAGGTCGCGTCGCCGCGGTGCCCAGGCGGGCCGCAGCGGTGCCAAGACGGACGCGGCCGACGAGGCGGCGGCCGCGGAAGCGGAGCCGGCGGCCGGTAGTCGCGTTCGGCGGGGGAGTGCCAGCCGCCCGCCGGGACCTCCGGAGCCCGCGGAGGACCCGCGTACGGCGGTGTTCCTGCCGCCGCGGCCGGTGGACCCGCCGGCAGCGCGCGAGGACGACGTCCCCGATGCAGGTGACGAGGCCGACGAGGCCGAGCCCGACACCGCGTCGGTAACCGAGGCAACCGAGGCCGACGACGCCGACGACGCCGATGGCGAGGCCGACGACGACGAGGACCGGCCACGCCGCCGGCGCCGCCGCGGCGGCCGTGGCCGTCGGCGCCGCACCGGCCAGCGGGAGACTGCCGGCCAGGACGACGACAGCGACGACGACAGCGACGACGACACCGACGACGAGGCCGACGGCACCGACGGCGAGTCCGAGACCGCCGCCGAGGACGGTGGCGGCGACCAGGACGAGAGCCGTTCCAGCCGCCGTCGCAGGCGTCGGCGCAGGCGGTCAAGCGGCGGCGGCGGCGAAGCCGCCCCGAGCCCGGACGACCCGCCGAACACCGTGGTCAAGGTCAGACAACCCCGCGAGCAGAACCCCGGCGACGAGGTCACCGCCCTCAAGGGTTCGACCAGGCTGGAGGCGAAGCGGCAGCGCAGGCGCGACGGCCGCGACCCGGGGCGTCGCCGCGCGCCGGTGCTCAGCGAGTCCGAGTTCCTGGCCAGGCGCGAGGCCGTCGACCGGGTGATGGTCGTGCGGCAGGTCGAGGACCGTACGCAGATCGCCATCTGCGAGGACGGCGTGCTCGTCGAGCACTACGTGGAGCGCGGCGCGGCGCAGTCGTACGTCGGCAACGTGTACCTCGGCCGGGTGCAGAACGTGCTGCCCAGCATGGAGGCCGCGTTCATCGACATCGGCCGCGGCCGCAACGCGGTGCTCTACGCCGGTGAGGTCAACTTCGCCGGGGTCGAGCTGGGCAACCAGCCCAAGCGCATCGAGTCGGTGCTCAAGTCCGGGCAGTCCGTGCTCGTCCAGGTCACGAAGGGGCCGGTCGGGCAGAAGGGCGCCCGGCTCACCTCGCAGATCGGGCTGCCGGGCCGCTACTTGGTCTACTCGCCAGAAGGCAGCACCGCGGGGATCAGCCGGAAGCTGCCGGACAAGGAGCGCGACCGGCTGAAGCAGGTGCTCAAGCAGGCGCTGCCGGACGAAGGCGGCGTCATCGTCCGTACCGCGGCCGAGGGCGCGAGCGAGGAAGAGCTCGGCCGCGACGTGAGCCGGTTGGTCGCCCAGTGGGAGACCATCCAGCAGAAGGCGAAGAGCGCCAACGCGCCCGCCCTGCTGTACGAGGAGCCCGACCTCACCGTCCGGGTGATCAGGGACGCGTTCAACGAGGACTTCAGCAAGCTGGTCGTCGCCGGGGAAGAGTCCTGGGAGATGATCGAGCCGTACGTCCAGCACGTCGCGCCACACCTCGCCGACCGGGTCGAGCGGTGGACGGACAGCAAGGACGTGTTCGCGGCCTACCGCATCGACGAGCAGCTGGCCAAGGCGCTCGACCGGAAGGTGTTCCTGCCCAGCGGCGGCTCGCTGGTGGTCGACCGCACCGAGGCGATGACCGTCATCGACGTCAACACCGGGAAGTTCACCGGCCAGGGCGGCAACCTCGAGGAGACCGTCACCCGCAACAACCTGGAAGCGGCCGAGGAGATCGTCCGGCAGCTGCGGCTGCGCGACATCGGCGGCATCGTGGTCGTGGACTTCATCGACATGGTGCTGGAGAGCAACCGCGACCTGGTGCTGCGCCGGCTGGTGGAGTGCCTGGCCCGCGACCGCACCAGGCACCAGGTCGCCGAGGTGACCTCGCTCGGCCTGGTGCAGATGACCAGGAAGCGGATCGGCCAGGGCCTGCTGGAGGCGTTCAGCAAGCCGTGTGACTGCTGTGACGGCCGCGGCCTGCACGTCTCGCTGGAGCCGGTGGAACCCGAGCGCAGCAGCGGCAGCGGCAGCGGCGGCGGTGGTGGCGGCGGCCGTGGCAAGGGCAAGCAGGGCGGCGGCTCGTCCGGCAAGGGCAAGAAGCAGAACCAGAACCAGCAGAAGAACCGCGACAGCGCGGAGAAGATCGCCGCCATCGCGGCGGCCAGCGGCTAACCTGCGGTCACCCGGCCGCGACGGCCGGCAGCCGCGGCGAGCCGGGTTGCCCGGTTGTGCTGGCCGGCGGTTGGGTCGCGGTCGGCTGGTCCCGGCGGCCAGCGGCTAGCCCGCGGGCGACCGGGACCGCCATCGCGGCGGTCACCGGCTAGGCCGGGCGGTCGAAGCGGTAGACGTAGTGCTTGCGGTCGTCTATGGGGTTGTCCGGCTCCAGGTCGCCGGTGCCTGCCCGGGTGGCGCCGGCCTTCTCCAGGGCGCGCCAGGACGCGCGGTTGGCGGCGACTACCGCGACCAGGACCGCGGGGGCGGTCGGGAAGTCGTGCCAGGTGCGGGCGACGATCGCGGCGATCATCGCGCTGCCCAGTCCCTTGCCGACGCGGTCCGGGCCGGCGAGCAGGTAGTCGATGGTCACGGTGCCTTCTGGCACCTCGACGATGCCGGCGAAGTCGGCGAGGTACTGCGGGTAGTCGATCAGCCGGGACCGCTGCACGAGCCCGACGGGCTGGCCGTCGACCACGGCGAGCAGGTCCTCGGACGCCTCCTCACCCCTCGCCGTCGGGCCGAAGTCGCGCTCGACGGCGTCCGGTGCGGTCTCGTGGTTCCACCACCGTGCGATGTGCGGCTCGGCGAGCCACTTCGCCAGCAGTGGGAAGTCGGCGGGCACCACGCGGCGCCAGGTGAACCGCGGGGCCCCGGTGGCAGCCATGCGCCGAAGGTAACAGTATCCTGTGACAGGTAGCGGCGATCGCCGCCGACGACCCTCGATTCGCCGTGGTGGGGGTGGCCCGCTACTATGGATCACCGGCCCGCCTGCTGCGGGCCACCGTCGACGTGCTCGACGTCGGCGATGATCTTTCGATCGACCAAGGAAGAGAGTTCGCGGTGTACGCGATCGTCCGTGCTGGCGGCCGTCAGGAGAAGGTGGCGGTCGGTGACGTGATCACCCTCGACCGCGTACCTGCGGAGCCGGGAGAGCAGGTCAGCCTGCCCGCAGTGCTCGTCGTCGACGGTGACAAGGTCACCTCCGAGCAGAGCAAGCTCGCCTCGTGGCAGGTGACCGGTGAAGTGGTGGAGCACGAGCGGGGCCCGAAGATCCGCATCATGCACTACCGCAACAAGACCGGCTACAAGCGCAGGCAGGGCCACCGGCAGTCGCTGACCAAGGTCAAGGTCACCGGCATCGAGACGGGGAAGTGACATGGCACACAAGAAGGGCGCAAGCTCCAGCCGCAACGGTCGCGACTCCAACGCGAAGCGGCTCGGCGTGAAGCGGTTCGGCGGGCAGGCCGTGAACGCCGGCGAGATCCTCGTGCGGCAGCGCGGCACCAAGTTCCACCCGGGCGACGGCGTCGGCCGGGGCAACGACGACACGTTGTTCGCGCTGGTCGCGGGCAGCGTCGAGTTCGGCACCCGGCGGGGTCGCCGCACCGTCAACATCGTCGCGCCACCGGCGGAGTAGATCCGCCGCGCGCACAGGCAGCTCCCACGAGGCGGGTCGGAAGCATTCCGGCCCGCCTCGTCGCATGTTCGAAAGGATCCATGTGAGCAGCTTCGTCGACCGGGTGGTGGCGCACGTCACCGCCGGCAACGGCGGGCATGGCTGTGCCTCCATCCACCGGGAGAAGTTCAAGCCGTTCGGCGGGCCGGACGGCGGTAACGGCGGCCGCGGCGGCGACGTCGTGCTGGTCGTCGACCCGGGCATCACAACGCTGCTCGACTACCACCACCGGCCGCACCGCAAGGCGACCAACGGCAAGCCGGGCCAGGGCTCGAACCGGTTCGGCGCGGACGGCACCGACGTGGTGCTCGCCGTGCCCGACGGCACCGTGGTCAGCACGGCGGACGGCGAGCAGCTCGCCGACCTGGTCGGAGCCGGCACCCGGTTCGTGGTGGCGAAGGGCGGCCGCGGCGGCCTCGGCAACGCGGCGCTCGCCTCGCCGCGCCGCAAGGCGCCCGGGTTCGCGCTGCTCGGCGAGCCGGGGGAGAGCCTGGACGTAGTGCTCGAGCTGAAGACCGTCGCGGACGTCGCGCTTGTCGGGTTCCCGAACGCCGGCAAGTCGTCGCTCGTCGCCGCGCTTTCCGCGGCCCGGCCGAAGATCGCCGACTACCCGTTCACCACCCTGGTGCCGAACCTCGGCGTGGTCGACGCGGACGGCTTCCGCTACACCGTCGCGGACGTGCCAGGCCTGATCCCCGGCGCGAGCGGCGGCAAGGGGCTCGGTCTGGAGTTCCTCAGGCACGTGGAACGCTGCCACGCGCTGGTGCACGTGATCGACTGCGGCACGCTCGAGCAGGGCCGCGACCCGCTCAGCGACCTGGACGTCATCGAGGCCGAGCTGGCCGCGTACGCCGCCGACGGCATCGCGCTGAACGACCGGCCGAAGCTGGTCGCGCTGAACAAGGCGGACGTGCCGGAGGCGAAGGAGCTGGCCGAGTTCGTCCGGCCGGACCTGGAGGCCAGGGGCTACCGGGTGTTCGTGGTGTCGGCGGCGAGCCACGAGCAGCTGCGTGAGCTGTCCTTCGCGATGGCCGAGCTGGTGAAGGAGGCGCGCGCCAGCCTGCCGGCCCCGCAGCCGACCAGGACGGTGCTGCGGCCGCGCGCGATCGGCGAGGCGCCGTTCACCGTCACCGAGGAACCGGACATGTTCGTCGTTCGCGGTGTGCAGCCGGAGCGGTGGGTGCGGCAGACCGACTTCGGCAACGACGAGGCGGTCGGCTACCTCGCCGACCGGCTGGCCAGGCTCGGCGTAGAGACCGCGCTGATGGAGGCCGGCGCCACGCCCGGCTGCGACGTACGCATCGGCGACGGCGACGACGCGGTGATCTTCGGCTGGGAGCCGACGCTCGGCGCCGAGCTGGAGGAGGCCCGCGGGCCGCGCGGCAGCGACGTCCGGCTGGACGACCCCGGCCGCAGGCGGCGTACCCGCGACGACGGGGCGGACGACGGATGAGGGACGACGTCGCCCAGGCGAACCGCCTGGTGGTGAAGGTCGGCTCGTCGTCGCTGACCACCAAGGACGGCGGTCTCGACCAGGCCAGGTTGGCCGGGCTCGTGGAGGTGCTCGCGAAGCACCGGATGGCCGGGACGGAGGTGGTGCTGGTCTCGTCGGGCGCGATCGCCGCGGGCCTTGCCCCGCTGCGCCTGACCAGGCGCCCACGGGACCTCGCGACCCAGCAGGCGGCGGCGAGCGTCGGGCAGGGGCTGCTGCTGGCGCGCTACACCGCCGAGTTCGAGCGGTTCGGCCTGCGCGTCGGCCAGGTGCTGCTGACCGTCGACGACGTCACCCGCAGGCAGCACTACCGCAACGCGCACCGCGCGTTCGCCCGGCTGCTCGACCTCGGCACGGTGCCGGTGGTGAACGAGAACGACACGGTCGCCACGCAGGAGATCAAGTTCGGCGACAACGACCGGCTCGCGGCGCTCGTCGCTCACCTGGTGCACGCGGACGCCCTCGTCCTGCTCTCCGACGTGGACAGCCTCTACGACGGCGACCCGCGGCGCCCTGGCACGAAGCCGATCGAGACGGTCAAGTCGGTGACGGAGCTGCGCAACGTACGGGCCGGTCGCGGCAGCGCCTCCGGGCTGGGCAGCGGCGGGATGGCCACCAAGGTGGAGGCCGCCGCGATCGCCACGTCCGCAGGGATCCCCGTCGTGCTGACCTCGTCGGAACGGGCCGGTGCAGCCCTCGACGGCGAGCGGGTGGGCACGTACTTCACGGTGACCGGGCGCCGGCAGCCCACCCGGCTGCTGTGGCTGCGGCACGCCACCGAGCCCCGCGGCAAGCTGCTGCTCGACGACGGCGCGGTCGCGGCGGTCGTGGAGCGGCGTACGTCGCTGCTGCCGGCCGGCGTGGTGGCGGTGGAGGGCGGTTTCGTCGCCGGCGACCCGGTGGACCTCTGCACCCGCGACGGCGTGCCGGTCGCGCGCGGCCTGGTGAACTACGCCGCCGACGAGCTCCCTGCGCTGCTCGGCCGGTCCACCCGCTGGCTGGCCAGGGAGCTCGGCGCGGAGTACGAACGCGAGGTCGTGCACCGCGACGGCCTCGTCATCTTGCGGAAGGCACCGGACCATGGCTGACTGTGCTCGGAGGTTCCCATGACTGACGTGTCCACCATTGCCGGGAGGTCCCGGGCGGCCGCCGTCGAGCTGGCGCCGGTGACCAGAGCGGTCAAGGACGAGGCGATGTGCCTCGTCGCGGACAGCCTGCTCGAACACCTCCCAGGCATCCTCGCGGCCAACGCCGCCGACGTCGAGCGGGCCAAGGAGGCCGGCGTCACCGACACCGTCGTCGACCGGCTCACCCTCGACCGCGCGCGGGTGGCGGCGATCGCCGACGCCGTACGGCAGGTCGCCGGCCTGCCCGACCCGGTCGGCGAGGTGGTGCGCGGCTCCGTGCTGGCGAACGGGCTCGAGCTGCGGCAGGTGCGGGTGCCGTTCGGCGTGGTCGGCATCATCTACGAGGGCCGGCCGAACGTCACGGTCGACGCCGCCGCGCTGTGCCTGAAGAGCGGCAACGCGGCGCTGTTGCGCGGCTCGTCGTCGGCGTACGACACCAACCGCGCGCTCGTCGAGGCGCTGCGCGCGGCGCTGGAGAAGGCCAACCTGCCCGCGGACGCGGTCCAGCTGCTGCCGGCGGAGCGCTCGGCCGTGCACGACCTGATGCGCGCCCGCGGCCTCGTCGACGTGCTGATCCCGCGCGGCGGCGCCGAGCTGATCGACACCGTGGTGACCGAGTCGACGGTGCCGGTGATCGAGACCGGCGTGGGCAACTGCCACGTGTACGTGGACGCCACCGCCGACGTCGAGATGGCCGTGCGGCTGGCCGTCAACGCGAAGGCGCAGCGGCCGAGCGTCTGCAACGCCGCGGAGACGCTGCTCGTGCACGAGGACGTCGCGGCGGAGTTCCTGCCGGCCGCGCTGCCGGCACTGCACGACGCGGGCGTGACGCTGCACGCGGACGACGCGGTCGCCCCGTACGCGGCAACGGCCGGCGTACCGGTCGTGCCAGCCACCGACACGGACTGGGACACCGAGTACCTCTCCTACGACCTCGCGGTGGGGATCGTGCCGTCGCTCGACCAGGCGGTGGCGCACATCCGCAGGCACGGCAGCGGCCACACGGAGGCGATCGTCACCGGCTCGCAGCCGGCGGCCAGGCGGTTCGTCGCCGCCGTGGACTCGGCGGCTGTGATGGTGAACGCGTCCACCCGCTTCACCGACGGTGAGGAGTTCGGCTTCGGCGCGGAGATCGGCATCTCCACGCAGAAGCTGCACGCCAGGGGACCGATGGGCCTGTCCGAGCTGACGTCCACCAAGTGGGTGGTCGTCGGCGACGGTCACATCCGCGAGTAGCCCTGGCCCACGCCGCGCGCCGCGCTCTATCGTTGACCCGGCCGTAGCGGGCGGAGGTGGGTGTGCGGCTCAGTCGGCGGGAGTTGGGCAGGGCGGCACTCGCCGCGGCGGTCGCGGGTGCCGGGATCACCGCGTTCCCGGCCCGTACGGTACGGGCCGCGCCGGTGCAGCGGGCAGCTGGCAGCACGCTGGACCGTACGTTCAGGCTCGGCGGCCCCGGCGCGGGTGGCTACCGCTCGATCGTCGCCGCGCTCGGTGAGCCGCACCTGCTGCGCGCCGACCCGGGTGGCCGCGCGGTGGAGGCGAGGTTCGCGAACCGGCGTACGTTGGTCGCGTTCGCGCAGTTCACCGACGTCCACCTGACGGACGTGCAGTCGCCGGCGCGGGTGGAGTTCCTCGACCGCTACAACGACACCGACCTGGCGACCGCCGCGCTGGTGCCGTTCGCGGCCGCGTACCGCCCGCAGGAGCTGCTCGCGGCGCAGGCGGCGGAGTCGATGGTCCGTGCCGTGCGCAACCTGGGGGCCGGCCCGGCCGGCGGTGCGCCGCTCGCGTTCGCCGTCACCACCGGCGACGGCGTCGACAACGCCCAGTACAACGAGCTGCGCTGGCTGATCGACCTGTTCGACGGGGAGCCGGTGCGGCCGGACTCCGGCGACACCTCACGCTACGAGGGCGTGATGGACGAGGTCGGCTACGACGAGCGCTACTGGCACCCGCACGGCACGCCGCCGTCGCGCCGCGACGACCTGCCGCGGCGCACGTACGGCTACCCGGTGGCGCCCGGCCTGCTCGACGCCGCGCGCCGGCCGTTCCGCGCGCACGGCCTACCGTGCCCCTGGTACTCGGTGTTCGGCAACCACGACGCGCTCGTGCAGGGCAACGTCGCGCCGAACGCCGTGTTCGGCGCGGTGGCGATCGGGTCGGCGAAGGTGACCGGCCTGAGCGAGCGCACCGACCCGGTGGAGCTGGCGCGGCTGCTCGAGCGCGGCGACGAGCGGGCCGGCAAGCTGCTGTCGCAGGGGCCGGCGCGGCCGGTCACGCCGGACCCGCGGCGCCGGTTGTTGACCCGCGGCCAGATCGTCGAGGAGCACTTCCGCACCACCGGCCGACCCGGCGGGCACGGCTTCACCCGGACGAACCTCAGGGCAGGCACGGCGTACTACACGTTCGACGCCGGGCAGGTGCGCTGCGTCAGCCTCGACACCACCAACGACGTCGGCCCGGACGGCTCGCTGGACGCCGACCAGTTCGACTGGCTGGAGCGCGTGCTTGCCGCCGGCAACAGCAGGTACCTGGATGCGGACGGAAACCTGGTCACGCACCAGGTGACCGACCGGGTGTTCGTGGTGTTCAGCCACCACAGCGTCGCGACCATGACGAACCCGCTGCCGCGAGACGCGGAGCGCCCACGGGTGCTCGGACCGGCCGTACGCGACCTGCTGCTGCGGTTCCCGAACGTGGTCGCCTGGGTGAACGGGCACACGCACGCGAACCTGGTGACCGGCTACGCGCGGCCGGCGGACAGCCCGCTCACCGGCGGGTTCTGGGAGATCACCACTGCGTCGCACGTCGACTGGCCGCAGCAGAGCCGGGTGGTCGAGCTGCTCGACAACCGCGACGGGACCGTCTCCGTGGTGTGCACCATGCTCGACGCGGACGCGCCCGCCTCGTACGGCGGCCGGCTGGACTCGCCGCGCCGGCTGGCTGCCCTGGCGCGCGAGCTGGCCGGCAACGACTGGCAGGAGCGCACCACGGAACCCGGTCTCGCCGGCCGGCTCGGCCACGCCGAGGACCGCAACGTCGAGCTGCTCGTACCCAGGGTCAGGACCGGGCGCCGAGCTCTGCGTAGGCCGGCTTGACGACGTCGTTGATCAGCGCGAGCCGTTCGTCGAACGGGATGAAGGCACTCTTCAGCGCGTTCACCGTCAGCCAGCGCAGGTCGTCCCAGTCGTAGCCGAACGCGCGTACGAGCGAGGCCAGCTCGTCGGTCATGCTGGTGCCGCTCATCAGCCGGTTGTCGGTGTTCACCGTGACCCGGAAGTGCAGCTGCCGCAGCAGGCCGATCGGGTGGTCCTCGATCGACTTGGCCGCGCCCGTCTGCACGTTCGAGGCCGGGCACATCTCGAGCGGCACCCGCTTGTCGCGCACGTACGAGGCGAGGCGCCCGAGCATCGGCTCGCCGTCCGGCTCCTCGGCGATGTCGTCGACGATGCGGACGCCGTGGCCGAGCCGGTGCGCGCCGCAGATCTGCAGCGCCTCCCAGATCGACCGCACGCCGAAGCCCTCGCCGGCGTGGATGGTGACGTTGCCGTTCGCCTCCCGCACGTGGTCGAACGCGTCCAGGTGCCGGCTCGGCGGGTAACCGCGTTCCGCGCCCGCGATGTCGAAGCCGACGACGCCCTCCTCGCGCCACCGCACGGCGAGCTCGGCGATCTCCAGCGACCGGGCCGTGTGCCGCATGGCGGTCAGCAGCGTGCCGATGGTGATCTCCCTGCCGGCGGCGCGGGCGCGCGCCCGACCCTCGTCGAACCCCCTGAGCACGGCGGCGACGACGCCGTCCAGGGTCAGCCCGGTTTGCAGGTGTTGCTCGGGCGCGAACCGCACCTCGGCGTAGACCACGCCGTCGGCGGCGAGGTCCTCGGCGCACTCCGCCGCGACCCGCTGCAGGCTCTCCGCCGTCTGCATGCAGGCGACCGTGTGGTCGAACGTCTCCAGGTACCGTTCCAGCGTGCGCGCGTTCGCCGCCTCGGTGAACCAGTCGCGCAGCGCGTTCGCGTCGTACGCGGGCAGTGGGTGCCGGACGTCGCGGGCGAGCTCGACGATGGTCACCGGCCGCAGGCCGCCGTCCAGGTGGTCGTGCAGCAGCGCCTTGGGTGCGCTGGCGATCGTTGCCGGCGTCGGTGTTGCTGTCATCCACCGAGTCTAGGCCGGTGCCTACTCCTTGCCGAGCACCTCGTAGCGCACGTCGGCGGTGCCCACGCCGGGACCGGCGATCTCCTCCATGCCCGGCGGGGTGAGGTCCAGGCAGCGGCCGGCGATGTACGGGCCGCGGTCGTTGATCCGCACCACGACCGACTCGTTGTTCGCCTTGTTGATCACCCGCACCATGGTGTTGAACGGCAGCGTCTTGTGCGCCGCGGTCAGCTCGCTCGGGTCGAACGACTCGCCGTTCGCCGTCACACTGCCGGTGTTGTAGTACGACGCCTCGCACTCACCGCTGTCGACCACCGGCCGGCTGCCGTACTCGTCGTCGTGCTGCGAAGGCAGCGACGCGAGGCCGGCCCGCTTCGGTGCGTCCGCCTTGCGGCGTTCGAGCTCCGACCTGGCCAGGTCCCTGGTGGACGGGCCGTGTGCGCGCGCCTCGATCTCCGGTGCCGCGCTGGGGTCGCTGAGCACCTTCGCCGGGGCGGCGGCGTGCGTGCTGACCGAGTGGTCCGCGGTCGCCGCCTGGGCGGTGCCGACCGCCGCGGCGCCGAAGGTCGCGAGGCCGGTCAGGGCGAGGGCGAGGAACGGCAGCGCCGGTGCCGGGGCGGTGCGCCGGCGCGGTTCCTCCTGGGCAGGTTGCTTCGCTGGCGCCGCATGTCTCGCGGGCGCGCTGTGTCGTCCCACTGCTGGTGCCTCTCCTCGGGGTCGGGGCGTGATGCTCGCAGTGAGAGGCGAGGTCTCGGGGCGGCGAGCACCATGTCCTGCGCCGGCAGCCGCCACGACCGTGGCGAACCTCCGGCCCAGCACACGACTGTCAAGATAACGAACCGATTACGGCGGGGACAAATCGGGTCGTCTGGGGACCGAATTCGTCGCTGTCCGTGGCACCGGCGAGAATCACAGGTCATGGAGGCAGCGACGGCAAAGACGGGCGCGCGCAGGTTGGGCGTCATGGGCGGCACCTTCGACCCCATCCACCACGGCCACCTGGTCGCGGCGAGTGAGGTCGCGCACCAGTTCGACCTGGACGAAGTCGTGTTCGTGCCCACCGGCCAGCCGTGGCAGAAGAGCCACGTCAAGGTGTCGCCGGCCGAGGACAGGTACCTGATGGCGGTGATCGCCACGGCGTCCAACCCGCGTTTCTGGGTGAGCCGGGTGGACATCGACCGGCCCGGTCCGACGTACACGATTGATACGCTGCGTGACATCCATGCTGCATCGCCGGATGCCAGCCTGTACTTCATCACCGGCGCGGACGCGCTCGGCCAGATACTCTCCTGGCATTCGGTAGAGGAGATGTTCGAACTGGCGCACTTCGTCGGCTGCACCCGGCCGGGCCACCGGCTGGACGCATCCCACTTGCCGCAGGGATCGGTCACCCTGGTAGAGGTACCGGCGTTGGCCATCTCGTCCAGCGAGGTGCGTGTCCGGGTCGGCAGTGGGCAGCCGGCCTGGTACCTCGTACCCGACGGCGTGGTGCAGTACATCGCCAAGCGCCGGCTGTACCGCGACGGCACGGCGGTGCACCCGTGACACAGATCGATGGAGACAGGACGAGTTGACAGCAACCACACAGGCCATCGAACTGGCCACCGCCGCGGCCGCCGCGGCTTCCGACAAGCTCGCCGAGCAGGTGGTGGCGTTCGACGTCAGCGATCAGCTCTATATCGCGGACATCTTCTTGCTGTGTTCCGCCAGCAACGACCGGCAGGTCCGGGCGATCGTCGACGCCGTCGAGGAGCGGTTGCGCCTGGACGGCGTGAAGCCGCAGCGCCGCGAGGGCGAGCCGGAGCGGCGCTGGGTGCTGCTCGACTTCGGTGACCTGGTGGTGCACGTCCAGATGGACGAGGAACGCGACTACTACGACCTGGAACGGCTGTGGGCGGACTGCCCCGTCGTGCCGTTGCCCGAGGAGGCGCAGGGCCGGCACCGGCACGCCGCCGGCGGACGCTGAGGTGTCCGGGGCCCGCCGGGTCGTGCTGTGGCGGCACGGCCAGACGCAGTGGAACCTGGAGAAGCGCTTCCAGGGCGGCACCGACATCCCGTTGACCGAGACCGGCATGGCCGAGGCGAAGGCGGCCGCCGCGCGGCTCGCGACGCTGCAGCCCGCGGTGATCGTCGCGTCCGACCTGGTGCGTGCCACGGCCACCGCGGACGCGCTCGTGGAGGCGACCGGCCGGTCCTGTGCGTACGACCCGCGGCTGCGGGAGCGGTTCGGCGGCTCGTGGGAGGGCCTCACCCAGGCGGAGATCAGGGACGCGTACCCGGCGGCCTGGGAGCAGTGGCAGCCGGCCGACGGTGAGCACGAGGCCGAGGTCGGTGAGCGGGTCGCCGCGGCCATCGGCGACGTGGTGGCCGACCTGCCGGCCGGTGAGCTCGCGGTCGTGGTGAGCCACGGTGGCGCCATCCGCGCGGGGATCGGCCGGGTGCTCGGGCTGCAGCAACCGTTGTGGCGGTGCTTCGGCCCGCTGTCGAACTGCGCCTGGTCGGTGCTCGGCGAGTCGGCCGCCGGCTGGCGGCTGCTCGAGCACAACGCCGGCACCCTCCCCGAGCCGGCGCTGTCCGACGACCGGTAGGGTCTAGCCGTCCCAGCGGACGTGCACGGCGACCGGCTTGCGGAACACCAGCCCGTACGACGCGGCGGGGGAGTCCGGTGCCAGCCGCAGGTGCGGGAACCGGTCGAGCAGGGTACGCAGCGCGATCTGCGTCTCCAGCCTGGCCAGGTCCATGCCGAGGCAGAAGTGCGGGCCGTGCGCGAACGCCAGGTGCTGCCGCAGGTTCTCCCGGCCGACGACGAACGCGTCCGGGTCAGCGAAGACCGCGGGGTCGCGGTTGGCGCCGGTGATCGAGACGGTCACCAGGTCGCCGGCGCCGATCGACGCGCCACCCAGCTCCACGTCCCTGGTGGCGTACCTGTCGACCATCGCGGCGGCCGGGTCGAGGCGCAGCGACTCCTCCACGGCCGGCGCAAGCAGCGCAGGGTCGCCGCGTACGGCGGCGACCTGGTGGGGGTGCGAGAGCAGGTGCCGCGCCGCGTTGGCGATCATCCCCTCGGTGGTCTCGATGCCGCCGAACATCAGCACGGCCGCGTTCGACACGACCTCGGGCACGCGCAGCCCGGCGTCCTCGCTGGCGGCCGCGACGAGCAGCGAAGACTCCCGGCGCCCGGCGACGGTGGCCTCGACGCTCGCGCGCAGGCTCTCCACCGCCGCCGCGCCACCGGCGTCCGGCGTGCGCCCCGCGGTGATCTCGGAGACCGCCGCGACGATCGCGTCGTACCACGACAGCACGGTCTTCGCGGCCACGTCGTCGAGGCCGAGCGCCTCGGCGACCACGGCCACCGACAGCGGCCCGGCGAGGCCGCGGCGCAGCTCGGCGCCGCCGGCCGGGGTCAGCTCGGCCACCAGCCGCCGCGTCTCGTCCTCGATGAACTCGGTGAACCTCGTACGTACCTCGGCGGGCTTGAAGGCTTGGGCGAACGGCTTGCGGTGCCTGGTGTGCTCCCTGCCGTCCAGCGAGAGCATGCTCGGGCCGACCACCTGCGCGGTGGAGAACCGCGGGTCGTCGACGGTGAACGTGCGGGCGTCCCGCATCACCTGCAGTGCCAGGTCGTGCCTGGTCACCAGCCAGCCGCCGAGCGCGGGCAGCCACGACACGGGCTCCGCCGCGCGCAGCTCGTCGAGTGCGGGATACGGGTCATGTTCGAGAGTGGCCAGCGACACCGCTGCGCCCAACGGAAACGGCACGCCACCCAAGGTACCTGCGTGCGGTGTCACTCGGGGTCGACGCAGACCAGCGCCCACGGCCGGCCGTCCACCCGGGTCATGGCGACGGTCGCCTGCCTGGTGCCGGTGAGCTTCAGCTGCCTGCGCAGCTGGTCGACGTCGCCGGCCAGGCCGCGCCGCCTGACGTCGACGGCGCCGACGTCCAGTGCGCGCAGGCCGCTGCGCAGCCGCTTCAGCTGCCACGGCAGCGACTCGACCACCCGCAGCGTGCGGCCGAACGGCGAGCGCAGCGGCCGGTCGGCGGAGAGGAACGCGATCTGCGGGTCGAGCTGCCAGGCGTCCAGCCGGCGGGCGAGGTCGGCGACCAGCCCCGCCCGCGTCACCGCCGGGTTCGGGTCGAGCAGGTAGTCGCCGGGCGCGCGGCTCGGTACGGCGGCGCAAGGCGTCGGCTCCAGCGTGTGCTCCTCCGGCAGGATCGTCGCCCGCCGGGTGGCGCCGCGCAGCGCGGGGGACCACAGGGTGGCCTCTTTCAGCTCCCTGCCGACGGCGATCAGCTCGAGCTCCCAGCCGTCCGGCACCTCGCTGCGGGGGAGCGCGGGCGCGGCCTTGACGCCGACCGCGGCGACCCGGTCGGCCAGTTCGGTGCACCACGCCAGCGGCGGCTCGCTCTCGCCGACCGCAAGCCGCCGGCCGTCGCCGCGGCGCGCCGGGTCCACGAACACCCCGTCCACCCCGTCGAGGTCGGCGTCCCTGACGTCCCCGAGCGCCGGCGTGACCCGGTCGGCGACGCCGTACACCTGCGCGTTGACCTCCGCCATCCGCAGGTGCAGCGGGTCGTGGTCGACGGCCAGGGTGGGGTGCGTCCCGGCCAGCGGCAGCAGGTCGCCGTCGATCCCCGTACAGAGGTGGCGACCCGGTCGAGCCCGCGGTACCGCCGTGCGCGGTACCGCGCCACCTGCTCCGTGCTCGCCTGCTCCAGCCCGGCCTGGGTGAAGAACATCTCCGCCGCCCGACCGAACTTCGCGCGCTGCCGCAGCTCGTGCTGCGCGAACGCGGCCACCACCACATCCGTCGGATACCTGGCCCGCAGCCGCTCACCCACGCGCAACGCGTTCGCCGCGTCCACCCGCTCGTCCGCCAGCAGCGCCAACACCTCACGCCCCCGCGTCGACAGCAACGTCTCGAAGCCCGCAAGCGACGGATGCGATAGCGCTGGCATCGCGGAAGAGTTTGCCAACCGGCACGACCGCCACAACACCGGGGCCCGCGCAGCTCCCGCCGACCGTCGGCTAGACTGCCACTCGCATCCTGGGGCTATGGCGCAGTTGGTAGCGCGTCTGCATGGCATGCAGAAGGTCAGGGGTTCGAATCCCCTTAGCTCCACCAGCGAGGGCCTGCCGGAAGGTCACTATCTCCGCAGGTCAGGGTAGTTTGCAGTTGTTCGCGAATAGCTAGCAAGTGAGCCGCTGGCGCGCGGGTCTCTCACAATTTCTCACAGTTCTAATCGAGCTTGTAGAGCTGGGCGAGTTGCTCGGCTCCCAGCTCCAGGTCCTCGTCGTTGGCGTGGACGTACATCCTCATGGTAAACGCCGAGTCGTGGTGCCCGGCCCACCTGCTGATCACGGAGATCGGCACGCCGGCCTTCTCCATCAGGCTGAGCGTGGTGTGGCGGGAGTCGTGCAGCCTGATCCTGGTCAGCTGTGCCTGCCGGAGCAGCCGCGTGAACTCGTCTGTGTACCACTCGGGGTGCACCGGAATGCCCAGCTCGTCGGTGACCACGTAGGCGTCGCCTGGGGTGTACCAGTCCAGCGTGTCGAGCCCTTGTTGGTACGCCGTACCCGCTTGGAGCCGGTCGAGTGCCTGTTGCTTGCGCAGCTTGGTGAGCGCCTGGACGAGCTCGTCATCGAGCGGCAGTGTGCGCTTGCCGTGTCTGCTCTTGGGTTCCTCGACCCGTACCCGGTACTCGACGAGTATCCGCGCCTGGTTCACGGTGAGTTTCCCGTTCTCCAGGTCGATATCTGACCAGCGCAGCCCGAGTACCTCGCCGCGGCGCAACCCGTACAGGCTCAGCCGCCAGCCAGCGTGCAGCCGGTCCATCGCTGCCCAGGTGAGGAACCTGCGGACCTCCTCCTTCTCCAGGTAGCCCGCTCGTTGGGCGTGTACTCGGGTGGGTCGACGAGCTTGGCCGGGTTGCGCACCAGCTTGCCTTCGAGTACGGCCTGTTCGAACGCGGCGGATAGCTGACTGAGCGTCAGCCGTACGCTGCGCGGGCCGAGCCCGGTGCCGGCCTTGCCGCCGCGTTTGCGGCCCTTGGTGAACATGTAGTCGACGAGCTTCTCGATGTCGGCCTTGGTGATCGACTGCAACGGCCGGTCACCGAACAGCTCCCGCGGGCACCGGAACGAGTCGCGGTAGGAGACCTTGGTGGACTCGCGGCGTCCACGAGTAGCTCCCTTGAGGTACTCGTCCAGGTACTCGTTCACGGTCTGCTCGGACGCCTTGACGAACGTACCCTTCCCGAGTTCGTGGCGGATACGCGACAGCTCGTCTCGGGCCTCCTTCTGCTTGTCGAAGGTACGGGTCAGCTGCTGGCGGTTGCCGTTCTCGTCGACTCCGATGTCCACAACGAGTCGGTATCGGACCTTGCCGTTGTTCAGCTTGATCTTGCGTATCGGTTCGTGCATAGGCGTTCTCCTCTCTAAGCGGTGTGCATCGATTTTCGATGCACAACTAGTCTGCGACGATCAGATGGGAGCGTCAAGGGAGGTAAGGGATGCCGCGGGCCAGACGCCAGCAGGGCGAGCCTGGCGATCCCGCGCTTGCCCTGTTCGACGTGCTCGGCCAACGGTGGGCTCTTCGGGTGCTCTGGGAGCTGCGTGACGATCCGCTGACCTACCGCGCTATTGCCAACCGGATACCTGGCTTGTCCACCAGCGTTCTGACGACCCGGTTGCGGGAGCTGCGCGCCGCCTCTTTGGTCGAGCACGAGGCGCGATCCGGCTACCGGCTCAGCCCTGACGGTCGGAGCCTGCTGAACCAACTCACGGCACTTGCTGAGTGGGCGCGACAAGCCAACTTCACCGCACCGAGACGCCGATCCTGACGAGCTGGTCACGCGATCTCCCGTGCGTCCGGCGCGTCACCAGGGTCCACGCCGAGTACCCGAAGCAGATCAGCTGTAGGTACCCGGTACGAGCTGCGGATACGTAGTACCCGGCAGGGGAACTCGCCGCACCGGGCAAGCTCGTAGCCCGTGGAGCGCCCGAGGCCGAGCGCTCGCGCGGCTGTTCCGATGTCGACCGTCACTGGCAGCGCGAGCAACTCAGCGCGCGTGAGTCCCTGATCTTCGTGGTGACCGATGGCATCACTCGTCATGGTCGTGATCACCGTCCTCTCGCTCCCGAAGGACCACCTTTCGAACCTGTCTGCGTTGATCCGTGCGCACAGATCGACGGCACTCTTGAACCTCTGAAGCAGGTGTTCCCGGCGGGATCTGGGCACCTTGGATCCGTGCGCACGGATCGCGTTCGTGCTGGTCAGTGCGCTGATTGCCCGGCCGCGTCGACCTGTGCGTCGCACAGGTCGGTCTGTGCAGCGCACGGGTGAGTCAGTCACCGGATTCACCTCCCCCGCCGGTGTATCGCTGCACGGCGGCGGCAACATCGGTGTAGGCGTATCCGCGCCCGCGCTCGCTCCCGGCGACGAACGGGTGCTCGCACGGCTCGACGCCGTACCGGGCGAGGAGCATCCCGAGCCGCTTCGCCGTGAAACCGGTCAGGTCCGGTTCCTCGAGCAGCCGGGTCGTATGCAACCGGTCAGCTCTGGCCGAAACGAACGCGTTGTAGACGGTGGCGAGGAGCGACGGGACATCGTTCATCCCGCTGGGTGCCGCATGTCCGCTCTGCTTACCGCCCTCGATGACCATGAACGACGAGTGGCTATCTTCGCTCGGCTTGTCGAACGGCGACTGGACCAGCTTCGATGGGGCAAGCCCCAACCGCTCGGCCGTACTGGACGACTTCGGCATATCGGCGTGCCTCGCAGTCGGCGTCGGAACAGCCACGTTCGGTCTGGCATTGGGGATCAGGTGTCCGGCGCGCTCGTAGCTCCACCGGTCGTAGTAGTCGCCAGCGGCGTTCGCGGCGGCGGCCGAGCCGGCGTCGAGATCTGGGCCGACGTAGGTGTTGCCTTCGGCTATCCCACCGGGCGAGCCGATCTCGCTGTGCTCGACCCACCACGCCTTGGCCGGCACGATGCGGGTGTCTCTGCCTGCCTGGACGAGCATGCTGCCGGGGTGTTCCAACTTCGCCAGGTCGGCGGCGACCTTGGTGTTGCCGAAGATGTAGCGCGCGTCGTTCGGGTCGGCGACACCGAGCCCGAATGTGTTCTCCAGCTGCGACTTGAGGTCGCCCGAGCCGAGCATCGTGACCGTGCCGCGCTGCGCCACCAGGTCGACGTCCACCGCCTCGGACCGACCGAGCTGGACGATCTGTAGTCCGAGCCGTGCGTTGGGCAGGTTGGCCATGTCGTGCTGTCCGAAGATCAGTGCGACCTCTTCGCAGACGATCATGACCTCGGGTAGTCGTGCGGTCGGCACGATCTTGTCGCCGCCCTCGCCGCTGTTGGCGCGGTAGTCGATGACTGCCTTTGCAGCGCGCAGCATGCGGCCGACCTCGGCATCGGTGGTCGCCACCCAGTCGATGACCGGACGGTGGGTGCGATCTTCTAGCCACGGCAGCAGCCAAGGCCGTGCGGTGCGGCCGCCTTTGTTGTCGATCATCCACACCACGACGTCGACGCAGCGGGTGAGAGCGGCGAGTTTGACGTTGATCAGGTTCGACTTGCCCTTGCCGCGCAGGCCGACGGTCTTGCTGGCCCGACCTTGCATCCTGACGTCGACGACCGTGCTGTCCTCGTACAGCCCGAGCGGGAGCGGGTTGTTGATGCTCAGCGGCGTGTGGTCGCGGGGGATGGGTACGGTCTTGGCGAGGATGTCGACCTCGTTGACGTGCAGCAGCACCTCGGCGGCGGACTTGCCCCGTTCAACGTGGATCGCGCCGTAGCGCAGCCCGGCGGCGATCTCGATCTCCTCGGTCTTGTTGTTGATGCTGCCGTACTTGACCTTGCCGTCGGCAGGTAGCTGGAGGCGCAGTGTGTAGCACCCGTCGCTGTGGTTGACCCGTTCGAGTTGGGTCACGCCGACCAGACCGAGCCCGGCGAGCAGCTCTGGCCAGCGCCGCGCTTCCGCTGCGGCGATCCGTCGATGTTCCTCTTCTTCCTCCTTCAACCGCTTGCGATGGTGCGTATGCCGGGCTAGGAACCACAGTGGCCCGAAGAAGCCGAGCCCGCAGAACAACACCGTGAGCGCCCGTGCGGACCATGCGGTCGTCGCGGTCACCCAGGTCAGCCACGCACCAGAGAGGACGGAGACAGTGACTGCGTACATGGTGGCGAAACGTCCCGGCTGAGCCTTGCGGCAGGCGACGGCGGCCCCGACCACTGCGAAGGTGACGACCAATCCGACGTAGACGGCGTGCACGCCGAGCTCGTCAAGCAACGCACCAACCGCGTAGAGGGCGCCCGCAGCGATGACCGGAGTGCTCACCACCGACCACCGCCACGGAGCACCTACGCCCTGCCCACCGCTCTCGCGCGCCATTGCATACCTCCCTTCGGTCGTGGGCGAACGTCTACTGGTTGGCGGTGACGTCCCACATCTCCTCCTGGGGACGCGGGTTCTCCAGCCGCTCGAACTCCGCCTCGTGGTGCCGCCGGAAGATGGCGCGGCCCTGGCTGGCGTGGTCGGTCAGTGCGGCGGTGCCGCTGGCGAGCTCGCTGAGATGGTCGACGATCGGCCTACCGATCGGGAGATCCGAGGCGAACCGTTCCGCGAGGTTGGCCTGCGTCGTGGCCAGTGCTTCGTAGAGGCTGCCCAGGTCGTCGAGGAACTGGTCGACCTCCGTGATCGACTCCGGCTCCCACGCGCCGATGGCGCCGATGGCCTCTGCTGCCTGCTCGATGGGTGCTGTGGACATGTCACGACCTCCTTTGCTCTCGGGCGGATCGCTCGGGCGCCGCTTCTCGGTGCCCGGCCGCATCTCGGGTTTCTGGTCCTCGGGCTTGCTGCCCTCGACGTCTTGCTGTTGGCGCTCGGTGCGCCCGCTCGTGTTCTCGGCCGGCGGCCGGCGAAGAACCTTCCTGACGAACTGACGGACCCTCGCGAGCTTCCTCCGAGCGGCACCAATCACTCGCCGCCCGACGCGGCTGCGCAGTTTCGGTTGGCCGCTCAGTGCGCCGCCAGCTCGGAGCCTGCGAGACCGTCGACTTCCTCCTCGGGCTCTCGCCGACCGCCGCAACCGCGGATGCACCGGAACGCGACCTCCCCCGGCCCGCGATGACCCTGGAGACCGTCGGGCTGAGGACCACGCCGGTCGACCGGCCGCCTTGTGGGTGCCGATCAGGGGATGACCGCCGGTCCTCCGCCGGCTCGCGCGCTGACCTAGCGTCCGGGCACCGGCTGGTCCAGTGCCGGCGGCTTGGCGCGGGCCAAGTGAGTGAACACCACGACGTCGGTTGTTCGGAGAACGTCGATCTGCTCGGCACCGAGACGTTGGGCGGCGGCCGTCGTGGCGACCCGGATGCCGCTCATTGCGGCCACGACCGGACAACCGACCTCCACGCCGGGCCTGGCGCCTGGGTTCCCTTCCAGTAGCCACTCGACGGGTGCGAGAGACCGGAGCGAGCCTGCGGGTTACACCAGACCGGAGCTGCCCGAGCCGTCCCGCCACCGGTCGACCGCTCCGGGCACCGTTCGCCCGGCTGACACCGGTGTGGTGAGCCGACATGCCACCGTGCCGACGGCGGGGGCCCGCCAAACCGCGTCGCGTGGGCCCTGGCAGCGACCACTTCCTCAGTCCCCGTCCAAGTCGCCCGACGAGAACGCCGACGCCAACGACAGTCGCGACAACTCCGAGTGCGATGGCAACGCGGACAAGCCATCCTTGGTGAGCCAACCAGACACCGAGCAAGGCCGTCCCGACCAGGCCACCAGCGAGGATCGTTGTCCCGACGGCGGGTCGAGCGGGTGCCGTGTGTTCCTCCTGCCTGGCTTCGCTTTCGTTGGGCGCGGTTTGACCGGCGGCTGCCGTCGCGGGCGTCTGCTCGCTCACGGCATGTCCCGGAGGTTTGCAAGCTCGTCGCGCAGGTAGAACAGCGGATCGGGTTCGTTGTCCTCCTGGGCACCGAGGCTGGCACGCGCGGCTGCAAGGAGGTTGGCGTACTCGGTTCGGTTGACCTTGAGTCGTGCCCGAAGCCGGTCGACCTCGTGGCACAAGGACCGCACGAGCACGAGGAGCGCGGGATCATGTGGCTTGGGCACCGGGACCACCTCCTTCCGGGTCGCGTTGGTCATGGGATAAGGGCGACCAAGAAGCCGATGACGGTTGCGACCAGTTCGCGGACCATAGGTCCGGCTTTCGACATGCCGAGGTAGAGACCGAGCACGGTGCAGACCACCGCGTGCCAGATCTTGAGTCCGAAGAACCTGTGCAAGACGTACGTGGCGGCCAGCAGGATCACGACCAATGACAGCGACACGGTCATGCGGTCCACCTCCTCCGGTTCGTCTGGTCAGTGCGGGTTCGAGAGCGACGGCGTGTCCCGTCACGTGCGTGCGCATGGGGGACAAGTCGTCCCTCGGTCCGCTCGGCTGACTTGTGGCGCCGCCAGCGAGCACGTGCCCGGCACTTCTGGCACAGCCCGTGCGGCTTGTCTGCCTGCGCACCGCAGAAGCAGTGCCAGCGGTCTCTCGTGCTGGCGCCGGCGAGTGCGGGCGCCGTATCCGTGGTGCGTGCTGTGTGGTTTCGCATGCCGACGAGCTTCCGCCGAAAGGCGAGGACGCGATCACAGCGCTGCTGGACTTCCCAAGGACGTCTTTACTAAGGTGAACTCGTCCCAGGACGTCCTACCGGTGGGGGCCATGGCGAACGAACGGTTGCGGGCCGTACTACTTGAGCGCAACCTGACTCCTGAATCGCTCGCCAACGAGCTAGGCGTCGACCCGAAGACCGTCGAGCGTTGGGTGCTCCACGGGCGTACCCCGTACCGCCGGCATCGGTACGCCGTGGCAACGCGGCTCGGGGTCGACGAGGGCTATCTCTGGCCCGATGCCCTCTCACGGGATCAGGTCGCCGCGGCATCTGACAGCGAGATCGTCACGGTGTATCCCCACCGGTCCGAGATTCGCTGGGACGTGTGGCACCGACTTTTCGCCGAAGCCGAGGAGGAGATCGGCGTCCTCGTGTACGCCGGACTGTTCCTGGCCGAAGATGCCGGCGTACAGCGCCTGTTCGAAGAGAAGGCCAAGGCTGGCGTCCGCGTCCGGCTGCTCGTTGGTGATCCGGACAGTCCGCATGTCGCCGACCGTGGCGCCGAGGAGGGTGTCGAGGGGATCATGGCGGCGAAGATCAGAAACACGCTGGTCCTCTGCCGTCCCCTCAGCATGGTGACCGGCGTTGAGCTACGCGTCCACCAGACGACTCTGTACAACTCGATTTATCGCGCCGATGACCAACTCCTCGTCAACACGCACATCTACGGTGTACCGGCGGCGCAAGCCCCGGTCTGGCACCTGCGGAGGATAGCCGGCGGCGAGGTCGCGAGCGCGTACCTCAACAGCTTCGAACGCGTCTGGGACACCGCAACACCTCTACCCGAGGAGTGAACCGTGGGACGCCGCATCGACTACTACGACGACCCGGAAGCCCCACCAGCGAACAGCATCGTCCCGTCCGTGAATGTCGTCGTTACCGACGACCAAGATCGCGTTCTCCTGATCCGCCGCTCTGACAACGACAACTGGGCTCTGCCCGGCGGTGCGATCGATCTCGGCGAGTCACTCACGCAAGCCGCTGTCCGGGAGACCAAGGAAGAGAGCGGTATCGACTGCGAGATAACCGGGTTCGTCGGAATCTACACCGATCCCAAGCACGTCATCCTCTATACGAGCGAGGGCGAGGTCCGCCAAGAGTTCTCCATCGTCCTGACCGCCCGCGCAGTAGCCGGCGAACCAACCCCCAGTGACGAGAGCGCCGACGTCCGGTGGTTCGAACGTGATGCTCTCGACGCCGTCCAGATGGACCGATCAATGCGCCGCCGAGTGGATGACTTCTTGAAACCATCACAGGACCCACACATCATGTAGGCGATCGGTAGGGCATGCAGTAGATGACTTTTCTGCATGTTCTCAGATCCCGTCGTAGTCGTATGCCGTAGAACGGGTGACGGGAATCGAACCAGCTTGGTGGTCGTGCTGTGACCTGCAGGTTCGCCTGATCCGCAGGTCGGCGTCCCGACGGACGCTCGGCTTGAGGGCGGTTTGATGCTGTTGTGCCGGGTGGCGTGCACCCGACGGGTGCACCAGATGCCTTAGGCCCGGCGCTCATGTCACGTGCCGCGCAGGTTCGTGCCCTTGGCAGGAGCCCACACAGACGGTCCCGCGTCTGACCTGGGCGTTCTCGCGGGACGTCTGGTTGTCGAGGGGCATTTCGACTTGAGATGAGCGCTCGATCCACCCGATCGTCCGTTTCATGGGGTCGGGATCCGGCCCCTCGAAGTACATGGTGAAGGCTTGCAACGCTTTCTTCCAACCCGAGCTGCGGATTCCGACGTTCGGCCGGCGGTAGTCCTCGAGGTTGCGGACCGCGAGATAGAGGACCTTCAGCGCGGCCTGCTCGGATAGGAACTGACCCCGGGTGCGGATTACCTTGCGTAGCCGGGAGTTCAACGACTCGATCAGATTCGTCGTGTAGATCACCCGTCTCACCTCTGCTGGACGCAACTTCGAGAGTCCGGGCTGGAGGGGTTGGCTGATCGTTCCCGGCGGCCACGGAACTCGCCGACGCGTCTGGAGGCTGGGATCGAGGCGACGATCTGCGAGCTGCGGCGTCAGCATCCACGCTGGGGTGCGCAGCGGATCGCCTA
>WHTA01000032.1 GCA_009379825.1 Streptosporangiales bacterium | reverse complement strand
CCATAACAACGGCCGCACCGAAGGACACGTGAACCGCATCAAGATAATCAAACGACAGATGTACGGCCGCGCGAAATTCGACCTCCTCCGCAAACGCGTCCTACTCGCGTAACCGGCCATCACGGAAATTGCGCCAAAACCGAATTACCTGATTGCTCACAGTGAGAGCCCATGTCGACCAGCACAGTGCCGTAGACGTATCTGCGGCGCAGCGCGAAGTCGTCGACCCCCACCGCTGTTATCATCACCCGATGACGAGTGCTCGGGCAGGGCACGCACCATGCGTAGCAGCGTCGTCCGACTCACCGCAACACCGACCCGCTCGGCGAGTCGCGCGCCCGCACGGCCCGCGAGCGCCACGCCGATCGCCTCCAGTACCCGGTGCAGCAGCATGCTGCGCCGGCCATACCGGACGGTCAGCTCCTCGACCTGCTCGACGAACGTCCGGCGCGCGCACGCGCCACGGTGCAGAGGAATCGCCGTACTCGCAACCGGATCCGCACCCGCTGGCTACCGATCGCGGCGTCCGAAAGAACGCGCTCGTACCGGCTATGGACACGACTCGACCGTTCACCACAGCCCGGACAGGAAGCTGCCCCTGGCACGGACTCGCGCGCGGATCTCGACAAAGCCGTCAACCAACCGGGTGATCTCTTCGATCACGACACCAGCCAAGTGCGTTAGCAGGACACGAAGGCTTCCACGGTCACATGGCCGCCATGATCATGCCTACCAAGGCCGTCTCATCGGCAACACGCGCAACACCAGCATCACGAAATGTGTGCCAGAACCCGGAAACCACCCGTCGCGTCGCGCCGGCCGACGGCTACCGGGCCGACCTACGGTCGAGCCTGGCGGTCGTGACGGCGGGGCAACGGGTGTCGGTCGCCGACCTCGACAGCGGCGACCTGTGGCCGCTGTCGGTGCCGGACGCCACGGGTGCGTGCCTCGACCCCGGCGGCGCGAAGGTGGCGTACGTACGTGAGCGCGCGCTGCGGCTGGTGGACGTGGACGGTACGAACGACGCCGTGCTCGTCGAGCCGGAAGGGCCGGACGTCAGCATCGGGCTCGCGGAGTTCGCGGCGTGGACGGCGGTCGAAGGCGGCCGCGGCTTCTGGTGGGCGCCCGACGGCCAACGGCTGCTCGCCCTCCGCGTGGACGAGAGCCCGCTGCCGGTCCTGCACCTGGCCGATCCGGCGCAGCCGGACGTGGAACCACGCCGCTGCCGGTATGCCGCGGTGGGGGCGGCCGGTGCGGACGTGACGCTGCAGCTGGTCGGGCTGGATGGCACGGCACGCGAGGTGCAGTGGGACCGCGACGCCTTCGAGTACCTCGTGCGGGTCGAGTGGCAGCACGGCAACCCGCTGCTCGCCGTGCAGAGCCGGGACCAACGCCGCGTGCAGCTGCTCGAGGTGGCGCCGCAGACAGGCGCCACCTCGGTGGTCCGCGAAGTCACCGACCGCGCCTGGGTGACGGTGCCTGCCGGGGTTCCGGCGCGCACGGCGGCCGGGGAGGTCGTCTGGGTCGAGCGCGACCACGACACCGACACGTACCGGTTGCTCGTCGACGGCGCGTACGTCACGCCACCCGGCCTGCAGGTGCGGCACGTCACCGCGTCCGACGACACCGTCACATTCGTTGCGCAGGACGACCCCACGGAGATGCACGTCTACGCGTACGACGGCACGCTGCGCCGGCTCAGTGCGGGCAGCGGTGTGCACGACGGGCAGCGCCGAGCCGGTACCACCGTGCTCGAGAGTCGCACCTGGGACGGGCAACGCACGTCGGTCGACGGTCGGGCCCTGGCGGCCGAGGCGGAGGCGCCGAAGCTCGAGCTGCGGGTCGAGCTGGTCCGCGCGGGTGCGCGTGAGCAGCGGACCGCGGTCTTCCGGCCGTCCTGGCACGAGCCGGGTGCGGGACAGTTGCCGGTGCTGATCAACCCGTATGCCGGTCCCGCGCTGCAGGTGGTGTTGGCGTGCCGTTCGTGGCACTACCTGCTGTCGCAGTGGTTCGCCGAGCACGGCTTCGTCGTGCTGACCCCGGACGGGCGCGGCACGCCTGGCCGCGGACCGCTGTTCTAACGCGCGGTGCACGGTGACATCCTCCGGCCCGTACTCGACGACCAGGTCGACGCGCTGCACGCGGTGGCCGAGCGGGACGGCGATCTCGACCTCGACCGGGTGGCCATCCGTGGCTGGAGCTTCAGCGGCCACCTCGCCGCCGCGGCGGTGCTGCACCGGCCGGAGACGTTCCACGCGGCGGTCGCCGGTGCGCCGGTGACCGACCAGCGGATGTACGACGCGCGGTGGAAGGAGCGGTTCGCCGGGCAGCTCGCCGACCAGCCGGCGGGTTACCGGGAGAGCTCGTTGCTGCCGTACGCGGCGAACCTGTCCAGACCACTGCTGCTCGTCCACGGCTTGCTGGACACGAACGTGTGGAGCCTGCACACGTTGCGGTTGTCCGCGGCGTTGACGGCGGCTGGCAAGCCGCACAGCACGCTGTTGCTGCCCGGCCAGGGGCATCGGCCGTCCGACGAGGACCTGGTGGCGAACCTGCCCCACCTGGAGCTCGCGTTCCTCCGGCAGGCGCTATCGCTCGGGTAGGTGTCCGCGGTCGACGCGGAGCCGGGTGGCGAGGATGGCGGCCTGGGTGCGGCGTTGGATGCCGAGCTTGACGAAGATGTTGGAGATGTAGTTCTTGACGGTCTTCTCCGCCAGGAACAACCGGCTGCCGATCTCGCGGTTCGTGAGCCCCTCGCCGATCAGCTCGAGCACCTGTCGCTCCTGTCGGCTCAGCGCGTTGAGCGGGTCCTGCTTGGCGGCGTCGGCGCGGATCCGGTTCAGCAGCTGGGCGGTGGCGGCGGGGGCGAGCAGCGACTGGCCCTTGGCCGCCGTACGGACGGCGTCCACGATCCGGGTGCCGCGCACCTCCTTCAACAGGTAGCCGGCGGCGCCGGCCATGACGGCCTGCAGCAGCGCGTCGTCGTCGGCGAACGAGGTGAGCATGATGCAGGCGAGCGAGGGGAGCCGGTCGCGCAGTTCCCGGCAGATCTCCACGCCGTTGCCGTCCGGCAGCCGGACGTCGAGGATCGCGACGTCCGGCGCGAGCGCGGGGACGCGGGCGAGAGCCTGCGACGCGTTCCCCGCCTCACCGACGACCTCGATGTCGGGTTCCTCGGCGAGCAGCGCACGCACTCCCTGCCGCACGACCTCGTGGTCGTCCAGCAGGAAAACCTTGATCACGTCGGGCACCCGCCCACGCTACTCACATGTCAAGTTCCTGGGTAGGGACTTGTGTCCCTCGCCGGCGGTTCTACTGCGTCAGGGTGTCGAGGTGGGCCTTCGCCTGCTTCGCCTTCGTGCGCGCCTGGTCGACGGCGTCGTCCGCGGCCGTGGCCGCCTCCTCGGCGGCAGCGACGCGCCGCTCGGCGGCCGTCCGGTCGCGCTCGGCCTCCTCGAGCGCCGCGACCAGCTCCTCGTGACGTGCGATCGCCTCGGTGAGCCGGTGCTCGGCGGCGCTGATCTCGCGGCGGCACGTGGCGGCCTGCTGCTCGGCGTCGTGGACGAACCGGGTCGCCCTGTCGTACTCCTTCCGCGCCTTCGCCAGCTGGAAGTCCGCCGGTGGCGCGCCGGTGTCTGCGGCTGCCGGCGCCGCGGCCGGGAGGCCGAACATCGCGCTGGCGTCCGGTTGCAGCGCAGTGGTGAGCCGCCCGGCGAGCAGCGCCGCGGCCGCGTCCGGCTCGATGAGCGCGGTCTGCACCGTCTGCTCGACCTCGGTGAGCACGGTCTCGCTGGCCGGGTGCTCGAGCTCCGCGGCCACCGTACGTGCCTGCGCGCGCAGGTCGTCGACGAACCGGCGCCGCCGTTGGGCGAGCTCCCGCAGCTCCTCGCCGGCGAGGGTGGCCTGCGCGCCGCGCAGGGCCTCGCCGAGCTCCGCCAGCTCGGCGATCTCCGCCTGCCGGTGTCGCTGCAGCATGTTGCACAGCCAGGCGCTCGTGGACGGCCGCCGCAGCGCGCGGATCGCCTTCGCGGCCACCTTGTCGCCGGCGGCGGCCGCCTCTTTCGCCCGTTGGTCCCTGGTCGCTGTGAACTGGCTCGGGTGCAGTCCGTACAGCTCGTCCGCGACGTCCTCGACACGCGATGTCATGACACCAGTATGCGGGCGGTGACCCGTTACGCGCGGCGATCGTGGTTACCGAGGGGACCGCTATGTCTCATCTCCCGTTCGCCTGGTCGTCGTCCGGGTACGTTTGGCTCGCCGTTGCCGTTTCTTGACTCCGGCGGCTGCCGTCCGCCGGATCGGTGGGAGGGTTGGCGATGGACGAACTGACGAACGCCGGGCGCGTCCGGCCGGCACCATGGACCTGGCTGGTGCTGCTGGCGGTACTCGCAGTGATGGTAGGTGGCATCGTGGGTGGACGCGGCCTGCTCGCCACGTCGCAGCAGTCGGCGGCGCCGGCGAAGGAGGAGGCGAAACCGTTGGTGCTCGGGCACCGCGGTGCGTCCGGTTACCGGCCGGAGCACACCGTGGCGTCGTACGAGCTGGCGGCGCGGATGGGCGCCGACTACATCGAGCCGGACCTGGTCGCCACCAAGGACCACGTGCTGGTCGCACGCCACGAGAACGAGATCTCCGGCACCACCGACGTCGCGGAACGCCCCGAGTTCGCGGACCGGGAGACGACGAAGACCATCGACGGCCGGGAGATCACCGGCTGGTTCACCGAGGACTTCACGCTCGCCGAGCTGAAGACACTGCGGGCGGTCGAGCGGATCCCCGACATCCGGCAGGAGAACACCATCTACGACGGCCGCTACGAGGTGCTGACCTTCCAGGAGGTCATCGACATCAGGAAGCGGCTGCAGAACGAGCTGGGGCGCCCCATCGGCCTGCTGCCCGAGCTGAAGCACTCGACCTACTTCAAGTCGATCGACCTCGACCTGGAGAGCCCGTTCGTGAAGGACCTGCGCGCCAACAAGCTCGACTCGGAGAAGTCGCGCACGGTGGTGCAGTCGTTCGAGGTGACCAACCTGCGCGAGCTGCGTGAGGACTGGGGGCTGCGTATCCCCGCGGTGTTCAACACCTCGGCGTCCGGGCAGCCGTACGACTTCGTCGAGTCCGGCGACCCGCGCACGTACGAGGACCTGCTGCAGCCGGAGGAGCTGCGCAAGCTCGCGGCGTTCGTGGACATCCTGGGGCCGGAGAAGCGCCAGGTCATCCCGTGGAACGACGACGACACACTGGGCGAGCCGACGTCGCTCGTGGATGACGCGCACGACGCCGGTATCCAGGTGATGCCGTACACCTTCCGCGCGGAGAACGAGTTCCTGCCGGCGGACTACCGCACCGGCGATTCCCCCGCCGACTTCGGCCGGGCGATCGCCGAGCAGAAGGAGTACCTGGACGCAGGGGTCGACGGCATCTGGTGCGACCAGCCGGACATCTGCCTGGTGGCCCGCGACGAGTGACGCTGTTGACCTGCCGGGCCCAAAGCTGAGCTTTGGGCCCGGCAGGTCGCCCTTTGGGGTCGTAGCGGTGCGTGTTGGCCTAACCTCTGACCAGGAGGTTTCCCAGTGCGCTATGGGTTCGCGATCGACCAGAGGACGTGCATCGGCTGTCATGCCTGCACGGTGGCCTGCAAGACCGAGCACGAGGTACCTGTCGGGCAGTTCCGTACGTGGGTGAAGTACGTCGACCGCGGCGAGTTCCCGACGTCTACCAGGGACTTCGCGGTCATGCGGTGCAACCACTGCACCGATGCGCCGTGCGTGAAGATCTGCCCCACCGGGGCGCTGTTCACCCGCGACGACGGCATCGTCGACTTCGACGGTGACAACTGCATCGGCTGCAAGAGCTGCCTGCAGGCGTGCCCGTACGACGCGATCTACATCGACGAGGACACGAAGACCGCCGCGAAGTGCAACTTCTGCGCGCACCGGGTCGACAACGGGTACGAGCCGGCGTGCGTGGTGGTCTGCCCGACGCACTCGATCTGGGTCGGTGACCTGGACGACAAAGACAGCGGCATCTCCCGGCTGATCGACAGCCACCCGACCGCCGTACGGGCGCCGGAGCAGCAGACCGGGCCGAACGTCTTCTACCTGGGCGCCGACCGTGCGGTGCTCGACCCGCTCGAGGCACCCGCGGACAACGGCTACCTCTATTCGACTCCCGACGCGCACACAGCCGAGGTGGCCGGCGACCTGGTGCGCGACTCGCGTGAGCACGCCACGACGACGCTGAACACCGCGCACCCGCGGCCGTGGGGCTGGCGGGTCACCACGTACCTGTGGACGAAGGCCGTCGGCGCGGGCGCCATGCTGCTCGCCGTCATCGCGCACCTGGTCGGTCTGGAGCTCGGCGGCCTCGGTGACGTGGTCGCGCCGGTGCTCGGGCTGGTCGGCGCCGCGACCACCGGCGGGCTCCTGGTGTGGGACCTGAAGCGGCCGGAGCGCTTCTTCTACATCTTCACCAAGCCGAACCTACGGTCGTGGCTGTTCTGGGGGGCCGTCGTGCTCGCCGTCGGGTCGGCGCTGTTCGCGCTGTGGCTGTTCGTGGCGATACTCGCCGCGGCGGGCGCGATCGGCGCCGGTGGCGCCGCCACCGCACGGACCTGGCTCGCCGTGCCGACGCTCGCCGGCGCGGTGCTGATGACCGGCTACACGGGCTTCCTGTTCGGCCAGGCGGAAGGACGCGACCTCTGGCAGTCGCCGCTGCTGTTCTGGCACCTGATCGTGCAGGCGCTCGCCACCGGCGGCGGCGCGATGGTGGTGTTCGCCGGGGCGTTCGGCCTAGAGACCGACGCGATCACGTTCCTCGTGCGTACGTTCGCGCTGGCGACCGTGGGCCACGTGGCCATGCTGCTGCTCGAGTACTACGGCCGTCATCCGACGAAGAACGCCGCCGCTGCCGCACACATGGTGCTGCGCGGCCGCTACGCGAAGCTGTTCTGGAGCGGGCTAGGCGCCGCGGTGCTGTCCGTCGCGCTTGCCGCGGCCGGCTGGACCGGTGCGCTCGCGCTGCCCATCGTCGCCGGCCTGCTGGTGCAGTTCGCGCTGCTCGCGTACGAGAGCGTGTTCGTCCGTGCCGGCCAAGACGTCCCACTGTCCTGAAGGAGTTTCCGTGACAGAGCTGCTGCCCGGCGCGCGCACGCACGAGCACCTGCGCAACTTCCCGCCACCGGAAGACTGGGACAACCACGTCGAGTACGACGCGAAGGCACATCCGCGCAAGGTGCCGCGCAAGTACATGCTGATCCCCACGACGTGCTTCAACTGCGAGTCCGCCTGCGGCCTGCTCGCGTACGTCGACAAGGAGGACCTCTCGGTCAAGAAGGTCGAGGGCAACCCCGCGCACCCCGGCTCGCGCGGCCGCAACTGCGCGAAGGGCCCGGCAACGGTCAACCAGATCAACGACCCGGAGCGGATCCTGCACCCGTTGCGGCGTACGGGGAAGCGTGGTGGCGGCGGCTGGGAGCAGGTCAGCTGGGACGACGCCCTCGACGACATCGCAGGGCGGATCAGGACGGCGATCCAAGAGGACCGGCACGAAGAGGTCATGTACCACGTCGGTCGGCCGGGCGAAGACGGCTTCGCGGAGCGGTTCCTCGGGGCCTGGGGTGTCGACGGGCACAACAGCCACACCAACGTCTGCTCCTCGGGTGCGCGGTTCGGCATGACGCTGTGGGGTGGCTACGACCGGCCGTCGCCCGACCACGCCAAGGCGAAGGTCATCCTGCTGCTGTCCAGCCACCTGGAGACCGGGCACTACTTCAACCCACACGCGCAGCGCATCATGGAGGGCAAGCAGTCCGGCGCGAAGCTCGTCGTGATGGACCCGCGGATGTCGAACACCGCGAGCCACGCCGACGTCTGGATCGCGCCGTGGCCCGGCAGTGAGGCGGCGATCCTGCTCGCGGTGGCCTCGCACCTGTTGCGCACGAGGAGGATCGACGAGGCGTTCCTGCGCCGCTGGCTGAACTGGCGTACCTACCTCACCGAGCGGCACCCGGACGCAGAGCCGACGTTCGAGGCGTTCCTCGACCGGCTGGAGGCCGACTACGCCGACTACACGTTCGAGTTCGCCGCCGAGGAAGCGCAGGTGCCCGTCGAGCGGATCCAGGAGCTGGCCGAGCTGGTCGCAGACTCCGACCACCGGCTCGCGTCCCACGTCTGGCGCTCGGCGTGTGCCGGCAACTACGGCGGCTGGCAGGTCGCCCGCGCGCTGTGGTTCGTGCTCGCACTCACCGGCTCGATCGGCACCGAGGGCGGCACCAGCCCCAACGGCTGGAACAAGTTCATCCCGCACGGCCCGGACATGCCGGGCGCGCACGACCACTGGAACGAGCTGGCCTGGCCGCCGGAGTTCCCCACTGCTACGAACGAGATGTCCATCCTGCTGCCGCACTTCCTGCAGGAGGGCCGCGGCAAGCTGGACGTCTACTTCAGCCGGGTGTTCAACCCGATCTGGACGTACCCGGACGGGTTCACCTGGATGCGCACCCTGTCGGACGAGGACAAGGTCGGCGTGCACGTCGCGCTCACGCCCAACTGGTCGGAGACCGCCGAGTTCGCCGACTACGTGCTGCCGACCGGCCACTCGACCGAGCGGCACGACACGCACTCGTACGAGACGCACTCCGGGCGCTGGCTCGGGTTCCGCCAGCCCGTACGTCGGGTGGCGATGGAGAAGCTGGGCAAGGAGTTCGACGACACGAGAGACGTCAACCCGGGCGAGGTCTGGGAGGAGAACGAGTTCTGGATCGAGCTGTCGTGGCGGATCGACCCGGACGGCTCGCTCGGTATCCGTAGGCACTTCGAGTCCCCGTACCGGCCGGGCGAGAAGGTCACCGTCGACGAGTACTACCGGTGGGTGTTCGAGAACCAGGTGCCGGGTCTGCCGGACAAAGCCGAGGCCGAGGGCAGGACGCCGCTGGAGTACATGCGCAAGTACGGCGTGGTCGAGGTGGCCACCGACCTGTACCGTCAGGACGAGCGGCAGCTGAGCGAGGCCGAGCTCGACGGCGCAGAGCCGGACGCCGACGGCGTGCTGCGCAAGCCGACGACCGAAGACTCGGTGCCGCCGCTGATCGGCGAGGCGGGCGCGGTCGGCGTGCAGCACGAGGACGGCACGGTCAGCGCCGGCTGGCTGACCCCGTCGCGCAGGCTCGAGGTGTACTCCACCATGATGCGCGACTTCGGGTGGGAGGAGCACGCGACGCCTGGCTACATCAGCTCGCACGTCGCGCGGAGCAAGATCGACCTCGAGCGCGGCGAGCTGGTGCTCGTGCCGACGTTCCGGCTGCCGACGCTGATCCACACCAGGTCCGGCAACGCGAAGTACCTCAACGAGATCTCCAACTCGCACCCGGTGTGGATGAACACCCGCGACGCGCAACGCAACGGGCTGAAGACCGACGACCTGGTGCGGATCAACACCGCGATCGGGTACCTCGTCGGCCGGGTATGGGTCACAGAAGGCATCAGGCCAGGCGTGTGCGCGCTCTCGCACCACATGGGGCGGTGGCGGCTGCACGACGCCGAGGGCAGCCGGTGGGTCTCCGGCCTGGTGGACATCACGCACCCGGACGGCGAGGACTCCTGGCTGCTGCGGTACAAGGGCGGCGTGGAACCGTTCGAGTCCGACGACCCGGACTCGTCGCGGATCTGGTGGTCCGACCCCGGCGTGCACCAGAATCTCGCGTTCGGCGTGCAGCCGGACCCGTGGTCGGGCATGCACTGCTGGCTGCAGAAGGTGCGGGTCGAACCCGCCAAGTCAGGCGACCAGTACGGCGACGTGTACGTGGACACGCAGCAGTCGTGGGCGGCGTACCAGGAGTGGATGGCCGAGGCGCAGCCGCGCACGGGTCCTGACGGCCAGCGGCGGCCGGAGTTCATGATGCGCCCGGTGAAGCCGAAGCGGCGCGCGTTCCGGGTCGAGCAATGAGCCTCGGGCTGCGGCGCAGAGCCGTCGACGTCGACCGGGTGCGGGCCGCGGTCGCTGCGGTGCCCGACCCGGAGATCGGCATGTCGCTCGGCGAGCTCGACATGGTGCACGACGTGTCGGTGGACAGGCGCGGGCAGGTGACGGTCGCGGTGCGGCTCACCACGATGAACTGTCCGCTGGCCGACGAGATCCGGGCTGCCGTAACGCAGGCGGCGGCGTCGGTCGACGAGGTCGCCGGCGTCGACGTCCGGCTGGACACCATGGACAACAGGCAGCGTGCGGCCGTGGGGGAGAAGCTGCGCTCGACGCAGCGTCCGCTGCACTCCGCGCTCGGCGGCGGCCCTGCGGTGTACGCGGTGGCCAGCGGCAAGGGCGGGGTCGGCAAGTCCACCGTCACGGCGAACGTCGCGGCGGCGCTGGCCCGGCAGGGCAAGCGGGTCGGTGTGCTCGACGCGGACGTGTGGGGTTACTCGATGCCGCAGCTGTTCGGCGTGCGGCGTGCCCCGATCGCGTTCGAGGGCGTCATGCTCCCGGTCACCGCGTACGACGTGGCGTTGATGTCCATCGGGTTCTTCGTCGAGGACGACCAGCCGGTCGCGTGGCGCGGCCCGATGCTGCACAAGGCGCTGGAGCAGTTCATCGCCGACGTCTACTGGGGCGACGTCGAGGTGCTGCTCGTCGACCTGCCACCCGGCACCGGCGACATCACGCTCTCGGTGCTCGAGCTGCTGCCGGACGCCGCGCTGCTCGCGGTCACCACGCCGCAGGTCGCCGCGCGTTCGGTCGCGTCCCGGGTGGGCAAGCTGGCGAAGGAGTCCGGCATGCCGATCGCCGGGGTGGTGGAGAACATGTCCGCCGCCGTGTGCAAGGACTGCGGCGCGCACAGCGAGGTGTTCGGCTCAGGGGGTGGCCAGCTGCTCGCCGAACAGCTGGACGCGGAGCTGTGCGGCCAGGTGTCGTTGTCCGTAGAGCTGCGCGAGGCCGGCGACCGAGGTGTGCCAGCCGTGCTCGACGCCCCAGACTCGGCGTCGGCGGTGGAGCTGCGCAGGGTCGCGGAGGCGCTGCCGGTGATGCGCCGCAACGTGGTCCGCCGCCCGCTCCCGCTGAGCGTCACGTAACGGCTAACCCGGGTGCTGCGGGTTGGCGCCGCCCATGGCGACGGCGACGACGTCGCGGAGCAGGCCGGTGAGGCGACGGCCGGCGGGCCAGATCACCCGGAGCTTGCGGTTCAGCTCGACGCCGTCGATCTCGATCGCGCGCAGCCGGCCGTCGGCGAGCTCCTCGGCGACCGCGAGCGAGCTCAACACGGCGGGTCCGAGGCCCTCCTCGACGGCGGCCTTGATGGCGGTGGTCGACGAGAGCTCGACCAGCGGCCCCACGATCGGCGCGTACAGAGCGAGCATCGCCTCCAGGGTGTCGCGGGTGCCCGAGCCGGGTTCGCGCTGCACCAGCGGCGTGCCGGCGAGCTCGCTCGCCGGGATCGGCCGGCGCCTGCGGGTCCACGGGTGCCCGGGCGCGACGACGACCGCGAGCCGGTCGCGGGCCACCGTCCGCTCGTGCAGCCCGGCCGGGAGGTCGGGGCTCTCCACGAAGCCGAGGTCGGCGCGGTCGGTGAGCACCAGGCGGGCCACCTCCGTGGAGTTCGCGACGCGCAGCGCGACGGTGGTGTCGGGCCGCCGGCCGTGCAGCTCCGCCAGCCAGTGCGGCACCAGGTACTCCGCGGTGGTCATGCTGGCCGCTATCCGCAGCCGGCCCTCGTGCTTCGCGCGCAGCGCCGCCACCCCGGCGTCCAGCGAGATCGCCGCACTGACCACCCGTTTGGCCCAGTCGGCGACGACCGCGCCCTCCGCGGTGAGCTTCGAGCCGTGCGCGGAACGCTCGATCAGCGGCAGGCCGAGCAGCCCCTCGAGGTGGCGGATGCGGGAACCGGCGGCCGGCTGCGAGATGCCGTGCTCCTTCGCCGCACGGCCCAGGCTGCCGAAGCGTGCGACGCCGAGCAGCAGGTTCAGCGCGCCGATCTCCGGTGTCCTCGCCGGCAGCGGGCCGCCGAGGCGCGGGGGCTCGTCGGTTGCTTCGGGGAGCAGCGACTCGGTCATGAGGAGACGTTCGGCTCCCATCGGTCGGGCACACGCGAATCGTCGTCGACTCTACCGCGGGCCGGTAATGTGCCCGCGTAGCCGGGATAGGAGCAGCCAATGACGGGTCGGGCAGTGTTGGTGACGGGTGCCTCGAGGGGCATCGGTCGTGCGGTGGCGGCGGCGTTCGCGGAGCGCGGTGACCGGGTGGCGGTGCATCACCGCGGGAACCCCGAGCTCGCCGAGCAGGTGCGGCAGGAGCTGCCGGGCGAGGGGCACCTGGTGGTGCAGGCAGACGTCGGCGATCCGCAGGCGGCGCGCCGCATGGTGGACGAGGCCGCAGCGGGCCTCGGCGGCCTGGACGTGCTGGTGAACAACGCCGGGGTGATGATCCAGTCGCCGGTCGAGAGCGCGGGCTACGACGAGTGGTGTGCCGCGTGGGCGAGCGTCGTCGGCACCAACCTGTTGGGTGCGGCGAACGTCACCTGGTGTGCGGTGCAGCACCTGCGCGAGCGGGCCGACGCGCGCATCGTCAACGTCTCGTCCCGCGGCGCGTTCCGCGGTGAGCCGGCCGCGCCCGCGTACGGTGCGAGCAAGGCGGGGCTGAACGCGTTCGGGCAGTCGATCGCGAAGGCGCTCGCGCCGCACGGCATCGGGGTGGCGACCGTCGCGCCTGGTTTCGTCGAGACGGAGATGGCCCGGCCGGTGCTGATGGGGGAGCGCGGTGAGCAGACGCGTGCGCAGAGCCCGTTCAACCGGATCGCCCGCCCGGAGGAGATCGCCGCTGCGGTGGTCTGGCTCGCCTCACCGGAGGCGGAGTGGGCGAGCGGCGCCGTCCTGGACATGAACGGCGCCTCGTACCTGCGTACCTGACCGGCGTGTCGCGGCGCGTGGAGCGCTCGGTCGTGCCAGATTGGCTTGCGTGAGTTGGGGGAGACACCGCGTGCGCGTACGCGGTGTCGTTTGGTGCAGGTGGGGCACCTGGGGCACAATAGGAGTCGCGCAGTTGTCGAATCTGCTGGCAGGGCCGCTGGGGAAGGCGTTCCACGCCGGGAGAAGGAGGCAACTGTGACGGCACGCGGCGTCTTGTACGTCCACTCTGCGCCGCCCGCGATGTGCCCACATGTGGAGTGGGCCGCGTCGGGCGTCCTTGGCGTACGCGTTTCCCTCGAATGGGCCCCGCAATCGGCGTCTCCTGGCACCATGCGTGCCGAGGTGTGCTGGCAGGGGCGGCCAGGCACGGCAGCGCTGATCGCCTCGGCGATGCGCGGCTGGGACCGGGTGCGCTACGAGGTGACCGAGGACCCCAGCGAGGACTGCGACGGCTCCCGGTTCATGTGGACGCCTGCGCTTGGCATGTTCGCCGGCGTCACCGGCGTCGAGGGCGACATCCTGGTCTCCGAGCACCGGCTCCGCGCGGCAGTGGTCGCCACCCAGGACGGCCAGAGCACGCTGCGCCACGAGGTAGACCGCCTGCTAGGCAGCCCCTGGGACGACGAGCTGGAGCCCTTCCGCTTCGCCGGCGACGGCGCCCCCGTGCGCTGGCTGCACGCCGCCATGTAACCCGCAGCCGTCGCTGACTACAGGCCTCTGCGGGCGGCACCGCCTTGCGGCGCAGTTGCGAATGGTCGCCGCTGACTACAGCGCTAGCTGGGCTGCGAACGGCGCGCGGTCGACTACGGGCCCTCTGCGGGCGGCACTGCGGCGCTCCACCGAACTCACCGGCTGTTGCTGACTACCCCCATGTGCGGGCGGCTCACGGTCGTCCTGGCCGCCTCTACGCGGCCAGTGTCGCGCTCCGCAGGCCGCGAGCGGCCGCCCCTGTCCCCGCACGGCGCGTGCCTGCACGCCGCCCGGGAGCTACTGGCGCGCGGTCAGCTGCGACACCTCGCCGGTTGCCGTCACACCGCGACGGCTCTCGGCTACGGCGCTAGGCGGGTGGCTTGAGGTTGTTGCCTTCGCCGCCTTCGTCTTCTGCGTACTCGTCGACGGTGTCGTTGCGCAATGCCTTGAAGAGCTTCGCGGCCTTCGCGTCGTCCATGAAGAGCACCGCTTGGCCGGCGACCATGCCGCCGCCCCTGATCGGCAGGGTGAGGAACGTGAGGTCGTCCTGGCGGGTGTTCCGGTAGTGGAAGGCCAAGGAGCGCAGCATCCCGCCGCTGACCGAGTCGTCGACGGTGATCGACTTGCTCGTCGCGTCGAGGAGCTGGTCGAGGCGGCGGGGGCTGGCGAGTACGTCCTTGCTGCGCGCCCGGTCGAGCAGCGCCAGCAGGAAGGCCTGCTGCCTACGGATCCGGTCCAGGTCACCGTTCGGCAGGCCGCAGCGCTGCCGTACGTACAGCAGTGCCCGCCGGCCGTTCAGGTGGTGCTTGCCCTTGCGCCACACGGTGCCGTTCGAGCAGTCGGTGACCGTACGGGGCACGGTGACGTCGACGCCACCGACGGCGTTGGTCATCGTCTTGAAGCCGGCGAAGTCGATGGCGGCGTAATGGTCGATCGGGACGCTGGTGAGCTGTTCCACGGTACGGACGAGCAGCCGCGGCCCGCCGTACGAGAACGCCGCGTTGAGCCTGCCCTTGCCGTGGCCGGGGATGTCCACCCAGGTGTCGCGTGGCAGCGACGTGACGGAGATCTGCTCGTTGTCCTCGGCGAGGTGCACGATCATCATGGTGTCGGTGCGCTGCGCGCCCCGCTGCCACAACGGCCCTTTCGCGTCCTCGCCCGAGGTGCCGTCCTTCGCCCTGGTGTCGGAACCGACGACCAGCCAGTTCTGCGCCTCTACGTCGAGCGCCTTGTTCGGCCGGTCCTTGCGGTTCTCGTCGATGACGCCCTTCTCGCGCGCGACGTTCTGGTCGTAGCGGTGCATGGTGTAGCCGTAGCCGGTCGCGGCGGCGGAGACCAGGAGCAGCACCACGCCCAGCGCGACCAGGAGTCGCTTGGTGCGTCGGCGTGCCCTGCTGGGCACGGGCGCTCGTTCGGTGCTTTTCGGCATGCGTCGCCCCCGGATCGGCGGTTTAACCTACCAGCCTATGGACGCTCGAGGGTCGACTGCGGTGGTCAGCGAAGCACGCCGTCGAGCACTGCGCATTGTCAGCGCGTGACTACAGCAAAATTCGCCGTATACCGGTACATGCTCGGCGATCGGCGCACCCAGCCGAGCCGGCGGTCACAGCGGGATGTTGCCGTGCGTGCTCGTGCCGTCCGGGGCGGTGGCGATCGCGCCGGCGATGGCCGTCCGGGTGTCCGCGGGCTCGATGATCTCGTCGACGACGCCGATGTCCTTGGCCCGGGCGATACCGCCGCTGATCCGCTCGTGCTCGTCGGCCAGCTCCTGCTCCACCTGCGTCAGCTGGTCTTCCGGTACCTCGGCCAGCCGCCTCCTGTGCAGCACCCGGATCGCGGCGACGGCACCCATCACCGCCACCTCGGCCTGCGGCCAGGCGAACACCTTCGTCGCGCCGAGCGCGCGGGAGTTCATGGCGATGTACGCGCCGCCGATCGCCTTCCGCGTCACGAGCGTCACCCGCGGCACGGTGCACTCGGAGAACGCGTGCAGCAGCTTCGCGCCGCGGCGGACGATGCCGTCCCACTCCTGTCCGACGCCGGGCAGGTAGCCAGGGACGTCTACGAGCACCACCAGCGGCACGCCGAACGCGTCACAGGTACGGACGAAGCGCGCCGCCTTCTCTGCGCTGGCCGCGTCCAGACAGCCGCCGAGCCGCATGGGGTTGTTCGCGACGACACCGACGGTGCGGCCGCCGAACCGGCCGAGAGTGGTGACCACGTTCGGCGCCCAGCGGGGGTGCAGCTCGAGCCCCGGCTCGTCCAGGATGGCGTCGATGAGCGGGTGTACGTCGTAGGCACGTTTGGGGTTGTCTGGCAGCAACACGCCGAAGTCGCGGGCCTCGACCTCGCCCATCTGGCCCTGTGCGCCGAGCAGCGCCGCGAGCTGTCGTGCCTTGGCGAACGCGTCGTCGTCGTCCTCGCTGACCACGTGCACCACACCGCTGCGCCTGCCGTGCGGCTCGGGTCCCCCCAGCCGCAGCATGTCCACGTCCTCGCCGGTGACGCTGCGCACCACGTCGGGGCCGGTGACGAACAGCCGGCCGCTGCTGCCGCTGAGCACCACGAAGTCGGTGAGCGCGGGACCGTACGCGGCGCCCCCGGCGGCCGGGCCGAGCACCACGGAGATCTGCGGCACCTTGCCGGACGCGAGCGTCATGGCGTGGAACACCCGGCCGACCGCGTCCAGGCTCTCCACGCCGTCGCGCAGCCGCGCGCCGCCGCAGTGCCACAGGCCGATGATCGGCACGCCTTCGGCGACGGCCGTCTGGTAGGCCTGCACGACGCGGGTGCAGCCGTCGATACCCATCGCGCCGCCCTGCACCCTGGCGTCGCTGGCGAACGCGATGGCGGGTGCGCCGTCGATCATGCCGCGGCCCACGAGGAAGCCGCTGTCGTCTTCCGCACTGATCAGCGCCAACGTGTCGGCGTCGAAGAGGCGGGCGAGGCGGACGCGCGGTTCGCGCACGTCGACTTCGGTCGCCGAGGTGGAGTTGGCGGTGACCGTCACGAAACGACCTCCAGAGTGTGCAGGCTTCGTTGGGGTGCCGTGCGCCGTGGGTGTGCGGCGCAGCGGCTGTCAGTTGTGCGTGGCGAACGCGACGATCGCGTTCGCGCCGCCGAATCCGAACGCGTTGTTGAACGCCACCAGCCGCCCGTCGGGCAGTGTGCGCTTCTCGGTGGCGATGTCCAGCGACATCTCGTCGTCGAGGTCGTCCACGTTGATGGTCGGTGGCACCACCCGGTGGTGCAGCGCCAGCACGGTCGCGAGCGACTCGATGGCGCCGGCCGCGCCGAGCAGGTGCCCGTGCAGCGACTTGGGTGCGGTGATGACCAGGTTGTCTGCGGCCTCGTTGCCGAGCATCGCCCGGATGGCGGTCGCCTCTGCGACGTCACCGAGCGGTGTGGACGTCGCGTGCGCGTTGATGAGCGCCACCGACGCCGGCTCGACGCCGGTGTTGGCGAGCACGGCCTTGATCGCGCGCCTGATGCCGTTGCCCTCCGGCTCCGGCTGGGCGATGTGGTGCGCGTCGTTGCTCAGCCCGTAGCCGAGCACCTCGGCGTAGATGGTGGCACCCCGCGCCTGCGCCGACTCCAGCGACTCGAGCGCGAGCGCGGCGGCGCCCTCGCCCATGACGAACCCGTCCCTGCCCTTGTCGAACGGGCGGGAGGCCCGCTGCGGCTCGTCGTTGCGCTTGGAGAGCGCCATCATGTTCGCGAACGCCGCAAGCGGGAGCGGGTGGATGACCGCCTCCGTGCCGCCGGCGATGACGACGTCGGCACGGTTGTCCACGATCATCTGGTACCCGTTCGCCACGGCCTCCGCGCCGGACGCGCACGCGCTCACCGGCACGTGCACGCCGGCCTGCGCGCCGAGATCGATACCGACGGCACCCGCAGGCCCGTTCGGCATCAGCATCGGGACGGTCAGCGGGCTGACCCGCCGCGGCCCCTTCTCCTTCAGGTTGTCGTACTGCGCCAGCAACGTGGTGAGACCACCGATGCCGGTCGCCATCACCACGCCGCGGCGTTCCGGCGGCGTCTGCGGGTCGCCGGCCGACTGCCACGCCTCCCGGGCGACGATCATCGCCATCTGCCCGGACCGGTCCAGCTTGCGGGCCTCGACCCGGTCGAGCACGTCGGTGGGTTCCACCGCCGCCCGGCCGGCAATGCGTGCCGGCAGGTCGGCGAAGAGCTCGTCGGTCAACGCGACGACCCCCGAGGTACCTGCCAGCATCTCCGTCCACGTGCTGCCGGCGTCGGCGCCCAGGGGAGAGAACGCGCCAAGCCCGGTGACCACTACACGTCGGTCAGCGCCCATCTGCTGCTACTCCCTCCTCGTCGCTGTTCGAACCGGCTCGCCGCACCGTCAGCTGGCTTGCTTGATGTAGTTGACGGCGTCGCCGACCGTGCTGAGGTTCTTCACGTCGTCGTCGGGGATCTTTACGTCGAACTTCTCCTCGGCGGCGACGACGACCTCCACCATGGCCAGGGAGTCGACCTCCAGGTCGTCGGTGAAGCTCTTGTCCAGCTGGACGTCCTCGGTCGGCACGCCGGCGATCTCGTTGACGATGTCCGCCAGGCCGTTGAGGATCTCCTGCTCGCTTGCTGCCATCTGGCTGTGCTCCTTCTCGTGGTTGGTTGCGCACCCGCGGACGCGGGCGTACTTCTGTTGTCCCGTGGTCGACGTCAGGGGATCATCGCCACCTGGGCAGCGTAGGTGAGACCCGCGCCGAAGCCCACGAACAACGCCAGGCCGCCGCTGCTCACTTCACCGCGTTCCAGCAGCGCGCCCATCGCGAGCGGGATCGACGCCGACGACGTGTTGCCCTGCCCCTCGATGTCCTTGGCGACCACGACCGAGTCCGGCAGCTTCAGGCCGCGGGCGAGCACGTCGATGATCCTCGTGTTCGCCTGGTGCGGGATGAACGCGGACAGCTCCTCCGGCTGCACACCGGCGCGCTCGAGCGCCTTCTTGGCGACCGGCACCATCTCGTAGCTGGCCCAGCGGAAGACCTTCGGACCCTGCATCCGCAGCGCCGTCGGCGGCAGCGCCTTGCCCTCCTGGGCGGCTTGGAACACCTCGATGTAGTTGGGCTCCTGCTGCACCGTCTCGATGCGGGCGCCGTCGCTGCCCCACGCCACAGGACCGATGCCCGGCTCGTCGGACGGGCCGACCACCACGGCCCCGGCGCCGTCGCCCCACAGCATGGCCATGGTGCGGTCGTACGGGTCGATGATCTCCCTGAACCGTTCAGAGCCGATGGTGAGGACGTACCGCGCCGTACCTGCGCGCACCATGTCGTTCGCGGTGGCGAGCGCGTACGCGAACCCGGCACAGGCGGCGTTGAGGTCCATGGCGCCGGCCTTGGTCAGGCCGAGCCGGTCCTCCACCTCGCTGCTCGCGGCCGGCGTCTGCATGTGGTGCGTGCAGTTCGCCACGATCACCAGGTCGATGTCCGCGGGGTCGACGCCGGCGTTCGCCAGCGCCTTCTCGCCGGCGGCGGTGGCCATGTCGGCGACCGTCTCGGTGTCCGCCCACCTGCGGGTGATGATGCCGGTGTGGCTGCGGATCCACTCGTCGCTCGAGTCGATCTGCGGCGCCACCTCGTCGTTGGTGACGACGCGGCTCGGGCGGTAGGTACCGAGAGAGAGCATGCGGGCGCCGGGAACGGCGGGTGCGACCTTCACGAGGACACCTCCGGGTGCAGACGGACGAGGGGCTGGCCGGGCGAGACGGGGTCGCCGTCCTCCACGAGCCACTCCACCACCGTGCCGCCGTGTCGTGCGGTGATCGGTTGCTCGTTGCGGCGGGCGACGAGGCTGCCGATCTCGCCGCCTGTCGGTACGGTGCTGCCGGGTTCTGCGTCGCCGCGGCGGAACGTGCCGGCGGCGGGCGCGACCACGAGCCGCCAGGTCGGCTGGTTCTCCAGCGGGCTCGGCTCACCGTGTTCCTCGACGAGCTGCTTGGCCCTCGGCAGGCCGTCGGGGGTCTTCAGCGCCAGCGTCTCCACGCCAGGCAGCGCGCGCTTGATCAGCCCGGTGAGAGTGCCGGCGGGCGGCATCTCGATGACCGCGGTGACCCCGAGGTCGCTCATCGTGCCCATCACCTGGTCCCAGCGCACCGGCGCCGCGACCTGCTCCACCACCCGGTCCAGCACCTCCGTGCCGCTGTGTACGACGCTGCCGTCGTAGTTGGACAGCACCCTCGTCCGCGGGTCCCTGGTGGTCATGGCGGACGCGTACGCGCGAAGCCCGTCCACGGCGCTGCCCATGTACGAGGTGTGGAAGGCGCCGGCCACCTGCAGCGGGCGCAGCCTGGCGCCCTCCGGCGGGTCGCCCTTCAGCTTCTCCAGGTCGGGGAACGCGCCGGCCGCGACGACCTGCCCGGCGCCGTTGATGTTCGCGGGGGTGAGGCCGTACTCCTCCAGCTTGGCCAGTACGGCGTCCTGCTCGCCGCCGAGCACCGCCGTCATGCCGGTGGGGGTGCGGTCAGCGGCGGCGGCCATCGCCTCGCCGCGCTCCCGGACGAAGACCATCGCCTGTTCCGCGGAGATGACGCCGGCACCGGCGGCCGCGGCGATCTCGCCGACGCTGTGCCCCGCGACGGCGCCGACCTTGCGGAACGCGTCCACCGGGTGTGGGAACAGCGCGAGCGCGGAGACCAGGCTCGCCGCGACCAGCAGCGGTTGGGTGACCGCCGTGTCGCGGATCTCGTCCGCGTCCGCCTCGGTGCCGAACCGCACCAGGTCGAGCCCGGCGCAGGTGCCGAGCCAGTGCAGTCGGTTCCGGAATCCGGGGAGCTCCAGCCACGGGGTGAGGAAGCCAGGGGTCTGAGCGCCCTGGCCGGGCGCGACGAGAACGAGCATTACTCCACCCTGCCGGCCCGGGCACCCCGCTGTGGCTGGTGTCCGGTACGAAGTTGGATGTCAAACAATTGTAGGAGACCTACAACGGCGGCGACCAGGAATTGCGCGAGCAGGTGTTACGCGGGGTCGCCTAGCCGGCCGAAGGCGAGGGCGAGCCGGAGCGTGAAGGCGCCGCGCGACGTGGTCGGCGGGTACCCGGTGACCTCCGTGACCCGGCGTAACCGGTACCGGACGGTGTTGGGGTGTACGTACAGCGTCCGGGCGCATGCCTCGAGCGAGTGGCCCTGGTCCAGGTACGCGCCGACGGTCTCGAGCAGCACCGGGTTCGCGGTCAGCGGCTCGTACACCTCCCGCACCAGGTGCTGGCGGGCCGCCGCGTCCCCGTCGAGCGCGCGTTCCGGCAGCACGTCCGCGGAGGCGATCAGCCGCGGCGCGTCCGGCCAGGCGATGACCGCACGCTCGGCGGCGAACGCCTCCTGCGCCGACCGCACCGCCGCCCGCAGGTCGGCGACGACCGGGCCGACCACCACCGGGCCCTTGCCGAACTCGTCCGCGAACTCGGCGGCGACCGCCAGCGGGTCGCTGACGCTGCCGAGCAGGATCGCCAGGTGGTCGCTCTGCACCCCGGCGAGCACCTCCAGGTGGGCGTGCCTGGCCCGCCGGTGCACGTTGCTCACCGCGGTCTCCGGGTCGGTGTCCGGCCGGCTGCCGACGACCACGACGATCCGATCCGGGGCCGGCCAGCCGAGCGCGGACGCGCGCGAGGCGATCGACTCGTCCGCCTCGCCGCGCAGCACGGCGTCCACCACCAGGGCCTCGAGCCGGGCGTCCCAGGCGCCGCGGGCCTCCGCCGCCTGCGCGTACACCTGGGCGGACGCGAACGCGATCTCGCGGGAGTAGACGAGCAGTGCCTCGCGCAGCCCGGACTCGTCGCCGGGGGCGGCGAGCTCTGCCACGTACGACTCGACCAGCTCGTGGGTGGCTCGTACCAGCTCCACGGTCTGCTGCAGGCTCACCTTCCTGGCCAGCTCCCGCGGCGCGGTGCCGAAGACCTCGCCGAAGACCTTGGGCTGCCTGGTCGGGTGCCGCAGCCACTCGGTGAACGACGCGATACCTGCCTGGGCGACCAGCCCGACCCAGGAGCGATCCTCGGCCGACATGGCGGCAAACCAGGGCAGCTGTTGCTCCATTCGCCCGACCGCCTTCGTCGCGAGCTCACCGCTGGCGCGCTCGAGTCGGCGGATCGTGGCGGCACGCTGCCGTTCCACGTTCAGCAGCGTATCGCTGTCACCGGGAGGGACGCGTAGTCGCGTGCGGCCTGTGTACACACCCGTTCACCCCGAAGCGACGTAGCCAGGGGGTACGGTCGTGCCGTGGAACCCGTCCAGGCGATGGAGCGGATCGCCTTCCTCCTCGAGCGCGCCGACGAGCCGACCTACCGGGTGCGTGCCTTCCGCGGTGCGGCCGACGTGCTGCGCGAGCTCGCGCCAGGGGAGCTGGAGCGGCGGGTCGCGGCCGGCACCCTGCAGGAGCTGCCCGGCATCGGCAAGGTCACCGCGACGGCGATCGCGGAGGCGTACGCGGGGGAGGTGCCGGTCTACCTCAGGCGGCTGGAGGCGACCGAGGGCACCGACCTGAGCGCGGCGGCCGCCGAGCTGCGGGCCGCGCTGCGCGGCGACCTGCACTCGCACTCGGACTGGTCCGACGGCGGCAGCCCGATCGAGGTGATGGCCGCGACGGCGCGCGACCTCGGGCACGCGTACCAGGCGGTGACCGAGCACTCGCCGCGGCTGCGGGTCGCGAACGGCCTGTCCGCCGAGCGGCTGCGCAAGCAGCTCGGCGTGGTGCGCGAGCTGAACGAGCAGCTGGCGCCGTTCCGGCTGCTCAGCGGCATCGAGGTGGACATCCTCGCGGACGGCAGCCTGGACCAGGACGAGGACCTGCTCGACCAGCTCGACGTGGTGGTGGCCAGCTCGCACTCCAAGCTGGACCTGCCGGAGCGCGAGATGACCAAGCGGATGGTGCTCGCCGTCGCGAACCCGCGCGTGGACGTACTGGGGCACTGCACGGGGCGGAAGATCAAGGGGAAGCGGCGCAACGAGTCGACCTTCGACGCGGAGATCGTCTTCGAGGCGTGCCGGCGGTTCGGGGTGGCGGTGGAGATCAACTGCCGCGCCGACCGGCAGGACCCGCCGAAGCGCCTGCTGCGGCTGGCGGTGGAGGCGGGCTGCATCTTCACCATCGACACCGACGCCCACGCCCCCGGCCAGCTCGACTGGCAACCGAGCGGCTGCGAGCGCGCCGTGCTGTGCGGCGTCCCGCAGGAACGGATCGTGAACACCTGGAGCCCGGACCAGCTGTTGGCCTGGACCCGCGACCGGGAGCTGCCCGGCTGAGCCCGGGTGCCGCCTACTGGAAGCCGAGCCTGGCCAGCGGCTCGACCAGCTTGCGCTCCTCGTAGCTGAGGTGCGACAGCAGGGCGTCGCTGAGCACGTCCACCGTCTCCTTGAGGTCGGCGATGTCGCCGGTGCCGGCGACCAGCGCGACCAGCGCACGGTCGACGCTCTCGAGGACCTCGTGGATGGTGTGGTGCTCCTCCTCGAGCCGGTCCAGCACCGGCACCAGCCGGGGGTCGGAGCGGCGCAGGTGCGGGAAGACCTGCACGTCTTCCAGCGTGTGGTGCATGGTGACGAAGCGGCAGTAGTTCGCGCAGTACGCGCCGAGCGCCCAGTTGTTCTGCCGCATGCTCATCGTGTGCAGGTGGGAGCGGGCCTGACCGGCCGACAGCTCGCCCGCCGCGACCTGGTCCGCGAGGCTGCGCAGCTGCGCGAGCTCGTCCCGCAGGGGGTCGTGCACGTCGACGAGTGGCGTCCGGACGCCTGCTCGTGCGGTGTGTACTGGCGGTCGGTATCCGGTGCCGGGACAGAGGGCCGCGTGGACTCGTCCCACACCGCGGTCTCGCTCTGCCTCGTCCCGTCGTCGGGCGTGGGACGTACCTGAAGTGGCGGCATGGCTCCGGTTTCGCGATCAACTGTTGGTATTACGAACTAAATTAGCCATCGCACAGCGGGTCGTCAAAAGCCGTCGTCCACAACCGGGACGGAAGTACGGCCTAGAAGTACGGGGTGATGATGCCGAGGTCGCCGACGTCGAGGCGGGGGACGGGGAACGCGGTGCGCCACGGCCGCAGCAGCACCTTGTACTCGCGGCGGGACAGCGTCGGTCGCGCGAAGGCGCCCGCGACCGCGTCACGCAGGGCCTTGAGGCCATCGTTGGCGGCGTCCGGGTGCTCCGCGTCGGCGAGGGTGTCGCGGAAGGTCGTGGTGATCGACTCGAACGTGCGCAGCACGTCGACCACCAGCGGGCACTCGGGATCGAGCGCACGGTCTCGCGCGCTCGCGACCTCGGCGGTGTTCGTCCACACCTCGCCGAGCAGGTACAAGTCGTCGACACCGAGCAACGGGATCTGCCCGACGATGCCGGTGATCTCGTCCAGGTTGGGATGCTTGACCAGCTCCGTCACCGGGCGTCGGCGGCCTGCGAGAAAAGAAGGTCTCCACGACATGGCCAACCTCCGCAGACAGCGACACACATTCCGTCGAGTGTCGCCGACCATAGCTCGGGACGTCCCGTAGCGCCAGTCTCGCAACTACGGGCCGTGGCGGTCAGGCGTCGCCGCCGGACTCGCCGGGGTCCGCCGCCTGGACGTCGTGCAGGTGGTAGGTGTCGATCGCCTGCTGCAGGACCTCCTGCTTCACGTGGCCCTGCTTGGCGAGCTGGGTGAGCACCCCGAGCACGATCGACTCGGCGTCGATGTGGAAGTACCTGCGCGCCGCGCCGCGGGTGTCGGAGAATCCGAACCCGTCCGTGCCCAGGGCCAGCCAGTCGCCAGGCACCCAGCGGGAGATCTGGTCAGGTACGGCACGCATGAAGTCGCTCACCGCGACGATCGGCCCGGTCGACTGCTCGAGCGCCTGCGTCACGTACGGCGTACGGTGCTCGTCGTCCGGGTGCAGGTAGTTCCACTCGTCGCACTCGACCGCGTCCCGGCGCAGCTCGTTCCAGGACGTGACCGACCACACGTCGGCGGCGACGCCCCACTGCTCGGCCAGCAGCTGCTGCGCCTGCACCGCCCACGGCATGCCGACGCCGGACGCGAGGATCTGCGCGCGCGGCTGTTCGGCGCCGTCCGCCCCGGTGCGGTAGCGGTACATGCCCTTCAGCAGGCCCGTCACGTCCAGGTCCGCGGGCTCCGCCGGCTGCTCGAGCGGCTCGTTGTAGATCGTCAGGTAGTAGAAGACGTTCTCGCCGTTCGGGTGCTCCTCCGACGACGAGTACATCCGCCGCAGGCCGTCCTGCACGATGTACGCGAGCTCGTACGCCCAGGCCGCGTCGTAGTGCACGCACGCCGGGTTGGTGGACGCGAGCAGCGGCGAGTGGCCGTCCGCGTGCTGCAGGCCCTCGCCGGTGAGCGTAGTGCGGCCCGCCGTGGCGCCGAGCAGGAAACCGCGGGCCATCGAGTCCGCGGCGGCCCACATCTGGTCGCCCGTACGTTGGAAGCCGAACATCGAGTAGAAGATGTAGACCGGCACCATCGGCGTGCCGTGCACGGCGTACGACGTGCCGGCGGCGATGAACGAACCCATCGCGCCGGACTCGGTGATGCCCTCGTGCAGCAGCTGGCCCTGCTCGGACTCGCGGTACGAGAGCAGCATGCTGCGGTCCGCCGGCTCGTACTGCTGGCCGTGCGGCGCGTAGATCTTCTGCGAGGGGAACAGCGAGTCCATGCCGAAGGTGCGGAACTCGTCCGGCGCGATCGGCACGAACCGCTTGCCCAGGTCGTCGGACTTGATCAGGTCCTTGAGCAGCCGGACGAACGCCATGGTGGTGGCGATCTTCTGCTTGCCCGAGCCCTGTTTGAGCTCCTTGTACACGTCGTCGCCCGGCAGCTTCACCGGCTTGGCGCGAACGATCCGCTCGGGCAGGAAGCCACCGAGCTGACGGCGCCGCTCCATCATGTACTGGATCTCGTCGTCCTTCTCGCCCGGATGGTAGTAGGGCGGCAGGTCGGCCTCGAGGGCCTCGTCCGAGATCGGCAGGTACAGCCGGTCGCGGAACTCCTTCAGGTCGTCCTTGGTGAGCTTCTTCATCTGGTGCGTGGCCATCCGGCCCTCGAAGCTCTCCAGCGTCCAGCCCTTGATCGTCTGCGCGAGGATCACCGTGGGCTGCCCGACGTGCTCCCGTGCCGCCTCGAACGCCGCGTAGACCTTCCGGTAGTCGTGCCCGCCGCGGGAGAGGCGCTGCAGGTCCTCGTCGGAGAGGTCGGCGACCATCTTGCGCAGCCGCGGGTCGTCACCGAAGAAGGTGTCCCTGATGTACTCGCCCTCGCTGATCACGTACGTCTGGAACTGACCGTCCGGCGTCGTGTTCATCTTGTTTACCAGGACGCCGTCCACGTCCTGGGCGAGCAGCGGGTCCCAGTCACGACCCCAGATGACCTTGATCACGTTCCAGCCGGCGCCGCGGTACAGCGACTCCAGCTCCTGGATGATCTTGCCGTTCCCGCGGACCGGGCCGTCCAGCCGCTGCAGGTTGCAGTTGACGACGAAGGTGAGATTGTCCAGCTCCTCGCGGGCGGCCAGCGAGAGGGCGCCGACCGACTCCGGCTCGTCCATCTCGCCGTCACCGACGAACGCCCATACGTGCGAGTCCGAGGTGTCCTTGATGTCGCGGTTCTGCAGGTAGCGGTTGAACCGTGCCTGGTAGATCGCGTTCAGCGGGCCGAGGCCCATGGACACCGTCGGGAACTCCCAGAAGTCCGGCATCAGCCGGGGGTGCGGGTACGACGGCAGCCCGCCGCCGGCCGTCGACCGCTCCTGGCGGAAGCCGTCCAGCTGCTGCTCGCTGAGCCGCCCCTCCAGGTACGCGCGGGCGTACATGCCGGGAGAGGCGTGGCCCTGGATGTAGACGTGGTCGCCCGACCCGCTCTTCTTACCGCGGAAGAAGTGGTTGAAGCCCACCTCGTAGAGGCTCGCCGCGGACGCGTAGCTCGCGATGTGCCCGCCGACGCCGAGACCCGGCCGGTTCGCACGGCTGACCATCACCGCCGCGTTCCACCGGATGTACGCCCGGATCCGCCGCTCGATGTACTCGTCGCCGGGGAACCAGGGCTCGCGCTCCGGCGGGATCGTGTTGATGTAGTCGGTGCTGCGCAGGGCCGGCACGCCGACCTGGCGCTCCCTCGCCCGCTCGAGCAGGCGCAGCATCACGTAGCGCGCCCGGGTGCGCCCGTGCGCGTCGATGACGCTGTCGAGGGACTCCAACCACTCCTCGGTCTCCGTCGGGTCGATGTCCGGGAGCTGGCTGGGAAGCCCGTCGCTGATTACGTGAAACCGCTTGCGTTCGGCAGACAACGTAGTCTCTTCACCTTCGTCTCGGCTTTTGGCCAGCCTGCAGAGGCTTGTGACCCTCGCTATCCCATCATCTGCCTTCTGACCGCCAACTGGGTAGTCGGGTGGCCCAGCTGTCTGCCCGGGAGGAGGGAACTGGTCGAATGGAGGCATGCAGACGCGTGTGATCGAGGTCGCGACGGGTAACCGAGAGGCGGTGATCGACCTCAGCGGCGAGTGCGACGCGTTCCTCAGGGACATCGGTGCTGGTGACGGCCTGCTGCACGCCTTCGTGCCGCACGCGACCGCCGGGCTGGCCCTGGTGGAGCTGGGGGCGGGCAGCGACGCGGACCTGCTGGCCGCCCTGAAGGACCTGCTGCCGGCCGACGACCGGTGGCAGCACGCGCACGGCTCGCGGGGGCACGGGAGGTCACACGTGCTACCCGCGTTCATCGCCCCCTACGTCACGGTCCCCGTGCTCGGCGGGGAGCTTGCACTGGGGACGTGGCAGAGCGTCACCCTGGTGGACGTGAACGTCGATAACCGCTCGCGACGAGTACGGTTCAGCTACCTTCCCGGTTAGTTGAATCATCACATTGTGGCTGTGGCGACTTGCGCACCGTGTGTCACTTGTGTGGACTGTCGCCACAATCGTGAAGAACGGCGGAGAACCGAAATGAGGAGGACCGAGCAGTGAGCGCGACCGCGGAGCACGCGGACGGGCAGGACAACTCAGCCGTCGACCGGCTGGGGCTCAAGCCAGGCCAGATCGTCCAGGAGTTGGGATACGACGACGACTGCGACGACGCGCTCCGCGCGGCCGTCGAAGAGCGCATCGGCAGTGAACTCGTCGACGAGGATTACGACGATGTAGCGGACGTCGTGCTGCTGTGGTGGCGCGAGAGCGACGGCGACCCGGCCGACGGCCTGCTCGACGCGCTGTCCTCCCTCGTCGACGGCGGCACGGTCTGGCTCCTCACGCCCAAGGCCGGCCGCGAGGAGCACATCGAGCCGAGCGAGATCAGCGAGAGTGCGGTGAGCGCCGGCCTGCAGGCAACCAGTAGCGTGAGTGCAGCAGCGGACTGGGTCGGCACCCGGCTGGTACCCCCACGGGCGAAAGGTAAGCGATGACCGACGGCAGCGCGGACACCGAAGCGGCGCTCAGCGGGGCGCTCCCCGTCGGCGCCCAGGCGCCCGAATTCGAGCTCACCGACCAGTTCGGCGCCACCACACGGCTGGCGGACTTCCGCGGCGACAAGGCCGTCCTCCTGGTCTTCTACCCGTTCTCCTTCACCGGCGTCTGCACGAGCGAGATGAAGGCGCTGCAGAAGCGGATCGAGGACTTCCAGAACGACTCCGTGCAGGTCCTCGGTGTCTCGTGCGACTCCGCGTTCGTGCAGCGTGTCTTCTCCGAGCGGGAGCGCCTCAGCTTCCCGGTGCTCTCCGACCACTGGCCGCACGGCGCCACCGCGCAGCAGTACGGCGTGTTCGACGACGAGCTCGGCGCCGCCCGCCGCGGCACCTTCGTCATCGACACCGACGGCGTCGTCCGGTGGCAGGTGCTGAACGCCATCCCCAACGCCCGGAGCAGCGAGGCGTACGTCGAGGCGCTCGGCGCCTTGTAAGCTGCAGCACTGGCGGGCGCATAGCTCAGCGGTAGAGCACCGCCCTTACAAGGCGGGAGTCACTGGTTCGAACCCAGTTGCGCCCACGGGCCGGCCTCCCCTGCTCGGTGGCTTTGACCACCTTCGCGGGGCCGCGACTTCTTTACGGGGCCGAGCCCCCGTACCCCCCACGTTCCCTGGTCATTGTGGAAGCGCTGGTGGTTGGGGGCCTCGCTTCGCTTCGGCTTGCGTTGGTGGGTGCCTGCATGGCTCGCTTGGCTCGTTCGGCTAGCGGGGTAGGGGTTTTTCGAACCAGTGGTGGGCGTAGGGCTCGGGGTTGAAGGCTGGGACCTCGCGGAAGCCGGCGGCCCGGTAGAGGCCGATCGCCTCGGTGAGGGCGCGGTTCGTCTCCAGGCGGAGGGTGTGGACGCCGTGGTCGGTGGCGCGCGCCTCCAGCTCGGCGAGCAGCCGGCGGCCGAGGCCGAGACCACGGCTGCCAGCGGCGACCCACATCCGCTTCACGTCGGCGTAACCGGCCGGGTGGAGCTTGAGGCCGCCGCAGCCCACCGGCTCGGCGTGCAGCGTCGCGACCAGGAACAGGCCCGCGGGAGCCGTCAGGTCGGCGGCGTCGGCGGGCATGGTCTGCGCCGGCTCGAAGCCGCCCTCGAAGCGTTCCGCCAGCTCGGCGAAGTACGCCTGCAGGCAGTGGCGGGCGTCGCGGCGGCGGGGGTCGACGACGTCCACGTGGACCATGGACGCGACCAGCAGCTGCTCGGCCTCCGTCAGCGCGCCGACCAGGCGGGCGCGCTGGCGGTCGTTGAGCGGGGCGAGGATCGACGTCGCCAGGTCGTCGGAGCGCCGGTCCAGCTCGGCGCGCTCGGCACGGCCGGCCGCGGTGAGGTGTGCCGTACGCACGCGTGCGTCGCCGCCGTCGGTTCGCACCGTGACGAGCCCCTCGGCCGTCAGGGCGCGCAGCAGCCGGCTGAGGTAGCCGGAGTCCAGGTCCAGGCGGGATCGCAGGGCGCGGACCTCGGTGCCGTCCGGGCCGATCTCCCAGAGCACCCGTGCCTGCCCGAGCGGTCGGCCGCCGGCGAGGTACGCGTCCTCGAGGGCACCGACCCGCTGGGTCACCGTGCGGTTGAAGCGGCGCACCTGCGCGACGAGAGCCGAGTCCATCCTCTGACTTTAGTCAGAGAATGGCCGATCGTCACCTCCGGTCGACGGCGATGGCCCGGTACTCGGTCGTCGGCTCCGGCGGCACGGCGAACCTGGCCAGCGGGATGTACACCTGGTCGGCGAAGAGGCCGGCCGTCGTGGGGGACTGCATCTCCATCCGCGGGTCGGCGATCCGCTCGACGACCGTGCCGCGGGTGCCGGACGCGTTCACCTCGAGCAGCGACGCGGCATTCGTCATGCCGCTCTGCACGACGTAGGGCTTCCGGCCGTCGAGCAGCAGGCCGTCGCCGGCGGGCACCAGCTCGCCGCCGAGGTCGACCTCCGTGGTCACGCCGGACGCCGGGTCGATACGGAACAGCTTGCCGGTGTTCGACTGGACGGCGAGCAGGCCGCGGCGGTCCGGGGGCGACTCGATGCCGTTCAGGTTGAACCCCTCCTGGTAGCTGAGGTCGCCGGTCAGGTCGATCCGCTTTACGGCGTCCTGGCCGGGGATCCCGTCCCGTAACGGCAGCTTGTAGAGGACCTGCTGCCTGGAGCCGGTGAACCAGGCGCCGCCGCCCGCGGGCGTCACGTCGTTGACGAACGTGTCGGTGCTCTCCGCCAGCTGCTAGCTCGCCAGGACGTCACCGGACCTGGTGACGACGATGCGTGCGTCGCCGGCGGCGCCGCCCGCGATGAACAGCCGGCCGTGGCCGTCGGTCTTCATGCCGACCGACGGGGTGCCGGGGCCCTCGCTGACCACCGTGCCGCGGCCGGTGAGCAGGTTCGCCCGGTAGATGGAGCCGTCGGCGAGCGAGCCGAAGTACGCGACCGGGCCGGGCCCGATGGCGATGCCTTCGGGACGGAACCCGTCCGGCAGCTGGATCTCGTCGGGCAGCGGCGACCGTACGGCGTGCGCGGGCGCCGCGACGGCAACAGGGGCGAGCAGCCCGAGTACGGCGGTGAGCGTGGCGACGACGGACCGGGTGACATGGGCACTCCCGAGCTGCGAGCTGGCGGCAGGTCGCGCCGGGGCCCACCCGGCCCGACCGACCGACAGTAACCTCATCCGGACCCGCCAACAGCCGTCGTGACCCGTTCGAGACCGAGCCACCCGACCGAGATGACCATCTGCCACAACCACCGGCCCACGCCGGGCTCGGGCCGGGTGCTACAGGCCACTGACCGGGTTCGGGTGCGCCGGCTGGGGTGGGTCTACCGCTCGGTTCTGGCTCCGGGTCGGGTGTGCCGGCTCGTGGTGGGCTACCGGGGTCGGGCGTGCCAGTAAGGGTCCGGGCTACCGGAGCGGGTTGGGGTGTGCCTGTCGGCTCGGCGCTGGCGCCGGCTCGTGGCGCCTACCGACCGGCTTCGGGCGTGCCGGTTCTGGGTAGGTCTACCGGCTTGGCGCCGGCTCGTGGCGCCTACCGGGCCGGGTTCGGGTGTGCCGGGCCGGGGCGAGGGCTAGCGGGTCGGGTCGGTGCTTGGGTGGGTGTCGCCGTTGGCTTCGCGGAGGATGCGCATGGACTCGGCCAGGGCGACGGTTGCGGTGGGGCCGAGGGGCTCGAGCAGGCGGCGGCGGAGGATCTGCGCGCAGACCTCGCGCGCCTCCTCGGCCAGGGTGCGGCCGCGGTCGGTGAGCTCGGCGTAGATGACCCGCCGGTCGTCGTCGCAGCGGACGCGTTCGATGAGGCCTACGCGGGCGAGGCGGTCGGCCACCTTGGTGAAGCCGCCGCTGGACAGCGCAGCCTCGCGGGCGAGCTTGGTCATCGGCATCCTGTACTCGGGGTGTCGCAACAGCCTGATGAGGATGTCGAACTGGGCGGGCGGCAGCCCGAACCGTTCCTCGATCTCGCCCATCAGGCCGCGGTGGGTGTTGGCGTAACCCTCGATGACCAGGCCCCACCAGCTGACCACCTCGTCGGTGCTGGCTGCGCTGTCGACTTCTTGGACACCTGGCTGGTTGGTCACCGCGACCTCCGATCGGATGCGTGTCCTGTCCGCTCACAGTGTAACCGATTATTTCCACGGGAATATCTTGCACGAAAGATAAATTGAGAATAGCGTCGAACACATGCTCAACGGCACAGCGGGAGGATCCTCATGACGCTGGCAACCAGTGGTCTGCACCACGTCACCGCCATCGCCGGCGACCCACAGCGCAACGCGGACTTCTACCTCCGCACCCTGGGGCTGCGGCTGGTGAAGACCACCGTGAACTTCGACGACCCGGGGACCTACCACCTCTACTACGGCGACCAGGCGGGCCGGCCCGGCAGCCTGTTGACGTTCTTCCCGTGGCGGGACGTGCCCGCCGGACGCCGGGGGAACGGCCAGGCGACGACCACCTCGTTCTCCGTGCCCGAGCAGTCCATCGGCTGGTGGCGCGACCACCTCGAGAAGCTCGGCGTCTCGGTGAGCCGGGTCCAGAGCCGCGACGGCGAGGACACGCTCACCTTCCGCGACCCGGACGGGCTTGCCCTGTCCCTCGTCGCGCACCCGGGCGGCGACCCGCGCGACCCGTGGGAGAGCCCGTTCGTGCCCGCGGAGCACGCGGTCAAGGGCCTGCACTCCGTCACCCTCGCGGTGGCCAGTGAGGACGCGACGCTGGGCATGCTGACCGAGATGGGTCTCAAGCCATCCGCGCAGGAGGGCAACAGGATCAGGTACGCGGCCGGCGACGGTGGCGCGGGCACGTTGGTGGACGTGCTCGTCAACCCGCGGGCACCGCGTGGGCTGGTCGCGGGTGGCACCGTGCACCACGTCGCGTGGCGGGCGCCGGACCAGGTGACCCAGGCGCAGTGGCGCAAGGAGCTGCTCGGCGAGGGCGTCCACGTCACGGAGATCAAGGACCGGCAGTACTTCACCTCGATCTACTTCAGGGAGCCAGGCGGCACGTTGCTGGAGATCGCGACGGACGACCCGGGCTTCGGGATCGACGAGCCGCTGCTCGAGCTCGGCCAGGCGCTGAAGCTGCCGCCGTGGCTGGAGCCCAACCGTGACCAGATCGAGCACGTGCTGCCCGAGCTGAAGCTGCCGAGCGCCGACGAGGCGCAGGCGAAGCCCGCGGAGGCACTGTGACGGACAACGGGTTGAGCCTGGACTACCGGGTCCACGCCGGCAGCGACACCGGCCCGGTCCTGCTGTTGCTGCATGGCACCGGAGGTACGCCCGACGACCTGGTCGGTCTGGGGCGCCAGCTGTTCGGTGACGCACCGATGCTGGCGCCCGCCGGCCCGGTGTCGGAGTTCGGCGCGGCGCGCTGGTTCCGCCGGCTGGCCGAGGGCGTCTTCGACACCGACGACGTCGTCGAGCGCGCCCACCAGCTCGCCGACTTCGTCGCTGCGGCGACCGAGCGGCACGGGCTGGTCGGGCGGCCGTTGATCGCCATCGGCTTCTCCAACGGGGCGAACATCGCCGCCGCGACGCTGTTGCTGCGGCCCGAGGTGCTGCAGACCGCAGTGCTGTTCTCCAGCATGCTGCCGGTGCCGCAGCCGCCCGCGCACGACCTGAGCGCGACGAAGGTGTTCCTGGCCAACGGCACCGCCGACCCGATGGCGCCGATCGCGTCGACCGACCAGCTGGTGAGCGAGCTGCAGCAGCGGGGCGCGGACGTCGGCACGTACCGGCACCCGGGCGGTCACCAGATCACCGTGGACGCACTGGCGGCGGCCAGGGACTGGGCGAAGGAACTGGTCGCAGCCTAGGCCGCGCCGCGGTTGCGTTCCCTGCGGTTGATGGCGAAGGCCAGCGGCCAGGTGACGGCGAGCATGGCCGCGGTGGCGGCGAACGTCCACGGGTAGCCGGCGGCGCCGGCGAGCAGGCCGAGCAGCATGGAGCCCGCGCCGGTGCCGGCGTCGACCGCCATGTTCCACACCGTGCTGGCCTTGTCGAAGCCGGCCGGCTCGACGCGGGCGAACATGGCGCTGAGCGTGGTGTTCTGCACCGCGCCGTACCCCCCGCCGAACGCCAACCCGCCGACCGCCACCGCCACGACGGCGAGGGCGGCCGAGTCGGTGACGGTGACGGCGGCGAGCGTCAACATACCGAGACCGCTGACCGCCACGCCGGGGCCGAGCAGCACCGGTCTGCGGTGGCTGTCGGTGAACACACCGGCGAGCCAGCGGCCCACCACGATGCCGACGCCGTAGCCGAGCAGCCCGACGGTCACCGCCACGGTCCGGTCCACTGCGGCCGGCAGGAAGGTCACGTACGCGCTGCTGGCCAGCGCCCCGGCGAGCACTACGAGGAACGGCGCCGCCAGCTCGGCCGGTCGCACCGAGGCGACCGCGTTCGACGTACGGGGTGCCCGGCGTGCGCGCGGTGTGCGGGTGCGGATGCGCATCGCGAGCGTGATCGCCGCACCGACGAGCGGCAGCGCGCCACCGACGGCGAAGACCACGGGGAAGCTCACCTGCTCGGTGAGCCATGGCCCGGCCGGCAGCCAGATCACGTTCGGCAGTCCGATCGCGAGCCCGAACTGGCCCAGGCCGCGCCCGCGGCGATGGGCGGGGAGCAGGTGTGCGACGAGCGCGCTCCCGGTGACCACCACCAAGGCGAACCCGATACCGCGTACCACGCCGACGGTGATGAGCGCCGGCAGCCAGCTGGTGGGCGCGTACGCGAACACCGGCAGACCGAACAGCAGCGAGCCGAGCGCCAGCGTCTCGCGGTGGCCGAGCAGGCGGAGCACCGCCGGGGTGCCGAACTGAGCGACGACCGTCGCCAGTAGGAACGCCGCGTTGGTCGCGCCGATCCCCGCCGGCGCCGCGCCACCGGCCTGCGCCCACAGCGGAACCACGGGGAGCAGCAGGCCGTAGCCGCTGGCTGTCGCGAGGGCACTGACGAGTAGCAACCGGAAATCGCGCCTGTGCTCCTCCATCGGCTCGAGCATAGGGTTCCCGACGCCGGCGCGCCGCACGCACGGGGTACGGTGCAGACTCACGAGGAGCACCGACGAGGCCGGAGTTGTCATCCAGTGAAAGCCGCCCCTGACGCCCAGCGGCGTCTGCTAGACCTGCAGGCGCTCGACAGCACACTCGACCAGCTCGCGCATCGCAGGCGGACACTGCCCGAGGTCGCGCGGGCGATGGAGCTGACCGATCAGGTCACGAAGCTCGGTGACGAGTTGATCTCCGCGGACGCCGCGAGGTCCGACCTGGAACGCGAGCAGCGCAAGGCGGAGGCCGACGTGGAGCAGGTGCGCTCGCGGGCGGCCAGGGACCAGCAGCGGCTGGACTCGGGCGCGGTGAGCTCACCGAAGGAGCTGGAGAGCCTGCAGGGGGAGATCGCGAGCCTGGGGCAGCGGCAGAGCGTCCTCGAGGACGCCGAGCTCGAGGTGATGGAGCGGCTGGAGACGACCACCACGAAGATCGCGGAGCTGACGTCAGAACGCGACTCGGTGCAGCAGGAGCTCGACGAGGTCACGGCGACCCGCGACGCGGCGTTCGGCGAGATCGACGCCGAGCATGGCGAGCGGGCGGCCGAACGGGCACAGCTCGCACAGCAGATACCCGACGAGCTGCTGAAGCTGTACGAGAAGCTGCGTCAGCAGCACGACGGTGTCGGTGCCGGCCGGCTCGAGGGCAGCCGGTGCGGCGGCTGCCATCTCACCCTCAACCCCGCCGAGCTCTCGCGGGTCAGGAGCGCACCCGAGGACGAGGTCGTGCGGTGCGAGGAGTGCCGCCGCATCCTCGTGCGCGCGGGCGAGGCCAGATGACCGAGCATCCCGTCGACCTCCCGCGCTCCGCTCCTCGCTCACGTGCGGCTGGTGTACCGCCCACCCGTCTTATTCTCGCTACGATGCTCACGCGGGAGGTCTCCTCGTGACCACACTGCTGGTCGAGGCCGACGGCGGCTCCCGCGGGAACCCTGGGCCGGCCGGGTACGGCGCCGTGGTCAAGGACGCCGGTAGCGGCGAGGTGCTTGCCGAGGTCGCCGAGGCGATCGGCAAGGCGACGAACAACGTGGCCGAGTACGGTGGGCTCGTCGCCGGGTTGCGTGCGGCGGCGGAGATCGATCCCGCCGCCGAGCTCGAGGTGCGGATGGACTCCAAGCTGGTCGTCGAGCAGATGCGCGGCAACTGGAAGGTGAAGCATCCGGACCTGAAGCCGCTGGCGATCGAGGCGAACGGGCTGGCGCGTACGTTCCGGCGGGTGAGCTACGTGTGGGTGCCGCGCGAGCGCAACGCGCACGCGGACCGGCTCGCCAACGAAGCCATGGACGCCGCACAGCCAGGCGCTGCGCGGCGGGCGGCGCCGAAGGCCGCGGAGCCGGCCGCCGACGAGGAGCAGGCCCGGGCGTTCATCCCACCCGCTCTCGGCACGCCCACCCGCACGTTGCTGCTGCGGCACGGTGCGACGGCCGCGTCGACGGACGGGTGGTTCAACGGCGTCGCCGACGAGCCACTCACCGAGGGCGGCCGCGAGGAGGCGCGCGCGGTCGCGCAGGCGCTGGCGGCGGGTGAACCGATCGACGCCATCGTGTCGTCGCCGCTGCGGCGGGCCCGCGAGACGGCGGACATCGTGGCGAGTGCGCTCGGGCAGACCGTCCGCGAGGACGACGACCTGCGCGAGGTCGACTTCGGCTCGTGGGAAGGCCTCTCGCTCGCCGACATCACCGCCAAGTACGCCGCCGAGTTCGAACGCTGGGCGTCCGAGGTCGCCGCCGCGCCGCCCGGCGGGGAGAGCCTGGTCGACGCGCGCACGCGCGCGAACCGGGCGCGTACCAAGCTGCTCGCCAGGTACCAGGGCAAGACGGTGCTCGTCGTCGCGCACGGCCTGCTGCACTCGGTGCTCGTGTCGATCGCGCTCGACGTCCCTGTCGAGGTGATCTTCCGGCTGCGGATCGAGACCACCGGGCTGTCCGCGGTGGACTGGTACGCGGAGGGGTTCGCGCGACTGCGGGCGTTCAACGACATCAGGCACCTCGCCTGAGCTAGTCTCGGCGCATGCTGTCCGTCGCCGCGTGGTGCACCCCGCCGTTGCCGCTTTACGGCCTGGACCACGAGCGCGGCGACCTGCGTCCATAACACCTTCCATCGCCCGAGGTTCTTCGTCCCACGCGATGGAAGGTGTTCTCCGATGCGTTCGTTGTCGAACGTCCTGTCGACGAAGCAGGTGCCGCGGCTGCTCCTCTCGATGGTCGTCGGTCGGTTGCCGACCGGTATGGCGGCGTTGGCGATCGTCCTCGTCACGCGGGCGCACGGTGCCGGCTACGCGGTCGCCGGTGTGCTCGCCGGGGTGTACGCGGCGAGCCAGGCGGTCGGTGCGCCCGTCCTCGCCCGTGCGGTCGACCGGTGGCGCCAGTCGCCGGTGCTGCTCGGCAGCGCCGCCGCTTCGGCCGTCGGGTTCTTCTGTGTCGGCGTCCTCGACGTGGGCAGCCAGGTGGTGCCGGCCGCCGCGGCCGTCGCGCTCGCCGGGTTCGCCACGCCGCCTCTGGAGCCGTGTCTGCGCGTGCTGTGGTCGGACCTGCTCCGCGGTGCCGACGTGCAGGCTGCGTACTCGCTCGACACGGCCATGCAGGAGCTGATCTTCACCTTCGGTCCGCTGGTCGTGCTCGGCTGCGTCGCCGTCTTCGGACCGGCCGGTGGCCTCTTCGGTGCCGCGGTGCTGTGTCTCGCCGGCACCGTCGTGTTCGCGTCCGCCGCGCCGAGCAGGCGGTGGCGCGGCGAAGCTGTGGTACGGCACTGGGCCGGGCCGTTGCGATCCGCCGCCCTGATCAGGCTGTTGTGTGCGGTGGCGTTCGTCGGGCTGACCATCGGCACGTTCACGGTCGCGATCACCGGGCACGCCGAGGCGGTGAGCACACGCTCATCGGCGGCCTGGTTCATCGCTGCCAACGCGTTCGGCGCGCTCATCGGTGGGGTGGCGAACACGGCGGTCCGACCGAGCAGGGACCCGTCGCGTCGGCTGCTCTGGCTGCTGCTGGCGCTCGCTCTCGGTTACCTTCCGCTCATCCTGGCGCCCGGCGTGGCCGGGACGTTGCCGCTCGCGTTCGTGAGTGGAATCGCACTGCCGTCGGTGCTCGCGACCGCTATGGTGCTCGTCGACTCACTCGCTCCGGCCGGCACCGTGACGGAGGCGTTCGCCTGGGTGGTTACCGCGTTCGGCGCCGGCTTCGCGCTCGGTTCGGCGCTCGCCGGCGTCGCTCTGGACGGCGGTGGCTATCGCGTGGCGATCGCGGTGGCGGTCGTCGGCGGCCTCGTCGGGGCGGGTCTGGTGATCGTGCGGTTGACGTCACCCGCAGTTGTACGCTCCGCGCATTGAAGGTGTCGGGGAGCGTTCGTCTTCTAAACTTAGGCATGCAGTCCTAATGAACCGCGGAAGGCAACGATGTCGCGTACCGACGCGAAAGCCAAGCGAGCGCAGGTGCGCGAGAGTACGCGACAACTGCTGATCTCGACCGCTACCGAGTTGCTGCGCGAACGCGGCAGTGCCGGGCTGACCATGACGGCTGTGGCGCGGCGCGCGGACGTCGCCGTGCGTACCGTGTACAACCACTTCCCTTCGGCGGAGAAGTTGATCGTCGCGACGATGACCGCCGTGTCGAAGCGGTTCGCCGCGTTGCGTCCGGACCGTACGGAGCTCGACGAGATGCCGCCGCTGGAGCTGCTGCGAACGTTCATCGCGCGGTGGTACGCGGAGCTCGCCAGGATCGAGCACACGCTGGACGCGGTGATGAGCGTCCGCGGCTCCGCTACGCTCGACGAGGCGCTCAACGAGGGCAGGGAGCTGCGGCTGCGCTACCTGCGCGTGGTGCTGGCGAAAGCGGAGGAGTGCGGGCAGCTGCGGGTGCCGCTGGACGACGCGGTCGCGGTGGCGTACACGGCGACGAGCTACCAGAGCTGGGTGTCGTTCGTGCCGCAGCTCGGGCTGAGCGTCGGTGAGGCGGCGGAGCTCGCCACGCGCTGGATCACCGGGTTCGCGTTCCGGCCGGACTGTGCGGCCGAAGCGAACGGGACGGGGAACAACTAGCCGAGGCGTAGGGCTAGGCTGGTGCTTGCGGACGAGCCAGCCGGGCGGTCGCGTGGATCCGTCCACGAGGAAAGTCCGGACTCCGCAGGGCAGGGTGGTGGGTAACACCCACCCGGGGTGACCCGCGGGAAAGTGCCACAGAAAGCAGACCGCCGGTGCGGTACGCCGCAGCGGTAAGGGTGAAACGGTGGTGTAAGAGACCACCAGCGTCCGGGGTGACCCGGACGGCTCGGTAAACCCCACCCGGAGCAAGGCCAAGAGGGCTCAGGCGAAGCCTGGGCCTGCGCAGGCGTTCGAGGGCGGCCCCGCCCGAGCCTGCGGGTAGGCTGCAGGAGGCTGTCGGCAACGGCAGCCCTAGATGGATGGCCGCCCGCGCGGACCCAGGTCCGCGCGACAGAATCCGGCTTACAGGCTGGCTCGTCCGCCCGCCTCACGGCAGGGTGAGGATCTCCGTGCCCTCGTCCGTGACCAGGATCGTGTGCTCGAACTGCGCGGTGCGCCTGCCGTCGCGGGTGACGACGGTCCAGTCGTCGTCCCACATGTGCCACTCGTGGGTGCCCAACGTGATCATCGGCTCGATGGTGAACGTCATTCCGGTCTCGATGACCACGTCGAGCTGAGGGTTGTCGTAGTGCGGCACGATCAGGCCGGAGTGGAACGTGGTGCCGATGCCGTGCCCGGTGAAGTCGCGCACGACGCCGTAGCCGAACCTGCGTGCGTACGACTCGATCACCCGGCCGACGACGTTCAGCGCACGGCCGGGAGCGACGGCGCGGATGCCGCGCCTGAGGGCCTCGTGCGCCCGCTCGACGAGCAGACGGGACTCCTCGTCCACGTCACCGGCGAGGAACGTCGCGTTGGTGTCGCCGTGCACGCCGCCGATGTACGCGGTGACGTCGATGTTCACGATGTCGCCGTCGGCGATCACCGTGGAGTCGGGGATGCCGTGGCAGATGACCTCGTTCAACGACGTGCAGATCGACTTCGGGTAGGCGCGGTAGCCGAGCGTCGAGGGGTAGGCGTCGTGGTCGCAGAGGAACTCGTGGCCGACCCGGTCGAGCTCGTCGGTCGTGGTGCCGGGCTGGACGTGCTTGCCCATCTCCTGGAGCGCCTGTGCGGCGATCCGGCCGGCGACGCGCATCCGCTCGACGGTCTCCGCGTCCTTGACGTCGGACTCGCCCAGCGTCGGCGCCGGCTTCCCGACGTACTCCGGCCGGGGGATGTGTGCGGGCACGTCGCGCGTCGGTGAGAGCCGACCTTTGGTTACAGGCACGTGCTCGAGTCTAACTGCCTGGTCGCTCGCCGCATCGCCTGGCGGTCACGCCTAGGCTGGAGGGATGGACGAGCAGCAATGGTGGTACTGCCTTGTGCACAAGGCCGTGGAACCGGCCGAGGGCTGCCGCAACGCGGACCGGCTCGGACCGTTCGCCACTCGTGCGGAGGCGGAGAACGCACTCCGGCTGGCCGAGCAACGCAACGAAGCGTGGGAGCACGACCCGCGGTGGAGCGACGATGACTGACCCGACAGCACGATGGGGGCCGGGCGAGATGCCCAGCCCCCATCGGTCACGCTGACGGTTATCGCCTGACGGCGCGCTTCGCCGCGGTCTTGCGGGCCGGGGCCCTGCGGGCCGCGGTCTTCTTTGCGGCGGTCTTCTTCGCCGGTGCCCGCTTGGCGGTCTTCTTTGCTGCCGTCTTGCGGGCGGTGGCCTTCTTTGCGGCCGTCTTCTTGGCGGCCCTCTTGGCTGGTGCCCGCTTGGCGGTCTTCTTTGCGGCGCTCTTCTTGGCCGCTGCCTTGCGAGCGGTCGCCTTCTTTGCGGCCGTCTTCTTCGCCGGTGCCCGCTTGGCGGTCTTCTTTGCTGCCGTCTTGCGGGCGGTGGCCTTCTTGGCGGCCCTCTTGGCTGGTGCCCGCTTGGCGGTCTTCTTAGCGGCGGTCTTCCTCGCCGGTGCCTTGCGAGCGGTCGCCTTCTTAGCGGCCGTCTTCTTCGCTGCCGTCTTGCGCGCGGTGCTCTTCCTAGCGGCCGCTGTCTTCTTGGCGGTCGATTTCTTTGCAGTGCGGGTCGCTGCGCCCTTGCGCGCGGCGCTCTTCTTGGCAGCGCCCTTCTTAGCGGGTGCCATTCGGTGTCGCCTCCGTAAGTGTCTACGAGTACTGGTCAATGAACTCGCTGAACAAAACCATGCATCGAAGTGTGCAGTTTTACCAGTAGCCACGCGCGTTTCTTTGCAAGGGGGTTGAGTTGGCTGTTCCGGAGCTACCTGCACGTATGTCTGCTACATTGGCTAAAACCATTGGTGTGAAAGGGTTTTCGCTCAATCGACAGTGCTTGGGCCGCTGATCGCTTCTAGTGCACGTGCTAGACGCGCTCTGATACGTCCACGGCGATTCGTGGTCTCACCAGCCGCAAGGTTGACGAGGTGTTGCACCGTCTCGAACGCGACCGTCGTGTCGCCCAGATCGGGTACTGGGACGTTCGACTGATGCGGTGGCACGGTGATCGGTGCCGTGACACTCAACGACTCGTGTGCGATCGAGTTGAGGTCGTCGTCACCACCGTCGATGCTGAACACTGCGCCGCCACTCTTCTTGGCGTCGTCGACGCGTTCGAGCAGACGCGGTGGTGTGGCCGTGGGAGCGACGACGAGAACGAGATCGCCGCGGCGTACGTAGTCAAGACGGCGCATGCCCATGGTGAGGTGTTGTGGTCCCTCACGCGGTGGAGTCCACCGTACGAGCACCGGCGAGATCTCCGGGATCCCTTCCCAACGCGCGGTCTCGTCGAGGTGTGCGGCGAGGTGCCATGGTTCGTCGTCCGGCGTACCGACGAGTAGTAGCCCGGACGGGTTGCGGCTCACACGACGCATGCCCGCGGCGAAGTCGCTGACTCGATCGGGCCATTCGGTCGGCTGCAACAGCAGTCTGAGCATCGCCGCGGTCGTCGCATCCACACCTTCATGGTGCCCCGTGTGCACGGTGCGCGTCCAACGCATCGACTGAGAGTGCGAGTATGCCTGCATGGCTCCCCGCGAGCGCGTCCGTGACGACACCGGTGTCGAGGTGGCGGTGCCTTCGCCTGTCCGGCGTGTCGTGTCGTTGGTGCCGTCGCTTACCGAGAGCGTCGCGGTCACCGCGCCGCAGCTACTCGTTGCCGCGACCGCGTGGTGCACGCACACTGCGGACACGGAACCGGTGCGGGTGGGCGGCACGAAGAACCCCGACGTCGCGGCCGTCGTGGAGCTCGCTCCCGACCTGGTGCTGGCCAACTTCGAGGAGAACCGCGACGTCGATCTCCATGCCTTGCGCGCAGCGGGTCTCGCCGTGTGGGTGACGAAGTGCACCACGGTCGTCGAGGCGTTGGCGAGCCTGACGCGGATGTTCCGCGCGCTCGGTCTCGACCGCCCGGCCTGGTTGGCGACGGCGGAACAGGTGTGGAGCCTGCCGTACGTAGGAGCGCGGCGTACGGCGGTCGTGCCGATCTGGCGGCGGCCATGGATGGTGCTCGGCAGTGACACGTTCGCCGGTGACCTGTTGCGCATGCTCGGCGTGGACAACGCGTACGCCGGGCACGAAGAACGCTACCCGCGCGTGCCGCTCGCCGAGCTGCGCGCTGCGGCGGGACTCGTGGTGCTGCCGGACGAGCCCTACGCGTTCTCCGCGACCGACGGTCCGGAGAACTTCGAGAGCCACTCGGTGGCGCTCGTCAGCGGCCGCCACCTGACCTGGTACGGCCCTTCGCTGGTCGAGGCACGCCACGTGCTGACCGAACAGCTCGGCGGCGTCTAGGGGCGTGCTAGCGCTCGTACGGGCGCAGCTCGCGCTCCCACAGCACCCGTGCGTGCACGTCGCGGAGCTTGACCGTGAGGTGCTTGCTCTGTGCGTCGATGTGTACCTGGCCGAAGAACTGGTAGTCGGTGGCGGGGGAGACGTTCGCCTCCGTCGGTGCCTTGACGAAGACCTGCTCGCAGCCGAACGTCGAGTCCAGCTCGAGCTGCGGGAAGCCACCGGCGTGCAGTGGACCGGAGACGAACTGCCAGAACGGGTAGAAGTCCGTGAACGTCGCTCGTGCGGGGTCGAAGTAGTGTGCGGCGGTGAAGTGCACGTCGGTGGTCAGCCAGACCACGTTGCGGATCTCTTCGCGCTTCAGGAAGCTGAGCAGCTCGGCGATCTGGATCTCCCGGCCGAGCGGCTCGCCCTGGTCGCCCTGTGACACGGCTTCGAAGTCGTCGCCGTCTGGCACCACCATGCCGAGCGGGAGGTCGTTCGCGATGACCTTCCATGTCGCCCGCGACCTGCTGAGCTCGTCGCGTAGCCACTCGGCCTGCCGGTGGCCAAGCACGCCGCCGTTGTTGAAGGTCTGCTTGTTGGCCGAGTTCGGGTCCTTGTACCAGCGCATGTCCAGCACGAACACGTCGAGTAGCGGGCCGTGGTGGATCACCCGGTAGATGCGGCCCTCCTCGTCGTGTCGCGCCGCGATCGGCGTGTACTCGTGCCACGCCTGGTTCGACCGGGCGGCGAGCACGTCGACGCGCCGCTCCGTGTACCTGTCGTCGTCGTGGATCTCGCCCGGCCACCAGTTGTTCAGCGTTTCGTGGTCGTCCCACTGCTGGATCTGCGCAACATCGGCGTAGAACGCGCGCAGGTTGTCGTCGAGCAGGTTGTACTTGTAGTTGCCGCGGAACTCGGCCAGCGTCTGCGCGACGTTCGACTTCTCCTCGGTGACGACGTTGTGCCACGTCGTGCCGTCGGGGAGCGCGACCGTCTCCTCCAGCGGGTTGTCCGCGTAGATGTTGTCACCGTTGCACAGGTAGAAGTCCGGATCGAGGTCGCGCATCGCGGCGAAGATCCGGTAGCCGCCGCGATCGCGGTCGATGCCCCAGCCCTGGCCGGCGAGGTCGCCGGACCACAGGAACGACACGTCGCTCGCACGTGCCGGAGGCGTACGGAGGTGGCCGGTGGCCGGCTCCCCGCTGCGGCGGTCGTCGGACGGGTCGACGGGGGTGATGCGGTAGTGGACGTCCCTGCCGGGTGGCAGCGCCGTGAGCCGCGTCTTCCCGGTGTAGTCGGAGTCTTCGCCGAGGTGCGCGCCCGGCAGCGTGCGCGACCGGGTGAACTCGGGGTCGAGGCTGACCTCGACGAGCATGCGGGCGGGGCGGTCGCTGCGTGCCCAGACCGTCGCCGAGGTCGCGCCGACGTCGCCGGATTGCACGCCGTGCGTCAGTGCGGGCCGGCCGCCGCGGACCAGGGCGGGTGCCCGGCGCGGCACAGCGTTCGCAGGTAAGGACGACGGGACGAGCAGCGCGCCGCCGGTGACCAGGCCGCCGACGAGCACCGACCTACGGGACAGCGGTGCACTCGACATGACGGCCACCTTCCGCGGCTGGAGCATCAGCAGCTCAAGGAGTACCCCACGGCGTTGAACGGCCGATGCCTACCAGGTGATCGTGCGGCAACGTGTCCACCATAGGACAGCAGTGCAACCGCGGGCATTCGGCGGCCAGCTGCGAATACGCACGGTGCTACCATCCCGGCATGGCAGCTGCAGGCGGCATAATCGGTCTTCTCCTCGGCCTGGTCATGATGGCGATCGGCCTCGTCGTCATGTACTTCATCGTGAAAGCGGCGGTGAAGAACGGCGTGCTCGAAGCGCTGGACGACCCACGGGCCACGGTCGGCACGCACCGGCTCATCACCCAGCTGCGCGGCGGCGCGCAGCAGCAGGTGCCCGGTGGGAACCAGCAGCTCGGCCAGTACCCACCGCAGTAGGCGTCACTTCCGCCCTTCGCTCCACGCGTTCGTGATCGGCTGGCGCCGGTCGCGGCCGAAGTTGCGCTCGGAGATCTTCGGTCCTGGCGGGAACTGCCGCCGCTTGTACTCGGCCCGGTCGACCATCGCCGTCACCCGGTCGATCAGCTCCGGGTCGTGTCCCCGCTCGATCAGCTCGGCCCGGCCGAAGTCGTCCTCGACGTAGTCGTCGAGCAGCGCGTCGAGCTGCTCGTACGGCGGGAGCGAGTCGCTGTCCTGCTGGTCGGGCGCGAGCTCGGCCGACGGCGGCTTGCTGATGACGTTCTCCGGGATCGGCTGCGCGTGCCCCTGGCGTTCGGCCTCCGCGTTCCGCCAGCGCGCCAGCGCCCACACCGTGGTCTTCGGTACGTCTTTGAGCGGCGCGTAACCGCCCGCGGAGTCGCCGTACAGGGTGGAGTAGCCGGTGCCGAGCTCGCTCTTGTTGCCGGTCGCGAGCGCGAGGTGGCCCTCCTCGTTGGAGACCGACATCAGGATCGTGCCGCGGATGCGCGCCTGCAGGTTCTCGGCGGCGATCCCGTGCAGGCTCACCTCGCTCGAGAACGCCTCGTACATGCCCCTGATGGGGTGGACGCGGTAGTCGACGCCCTGCCGCTTGGCCAGGTCCTCGGCGTCGGTCAGCGAGTGCTCGGTGGAGTACTGCGACGGCAGCGCGAGCGTGTGCACGCGGTCCGCGCCGAGCGCGTCCACCGCGATCGTGGCGACGAGCGCGGAGTCGATGCCGCCGGAGAGGTTCAGGACGGCGGACTCGAAGCCGTTCTTGCGTGCGTAGTCGCGGGTGCCGAGCACCAGCGCCTGGTAGACCTCCGCCAGGTCGTCGAGCGGGTCGGCGACGCTGGGGGTGAGCGGCGTGTACCTCTCCGGCGGCTCGGTGGAGATGACCACGCGGTCCACGCTCGGCGTGAGTGCCGTGGCGTCCTGGGCCGCCGCCTTGAGCTCCAGGTCGACGGTCAGCAGGTGCTCGGTGAACTGCGGGGCACGCGCGACGAGCTCACCCTTCGCGTCGACGACGAGCGAGTCGCCGTCGAAGATCAGCTCGTCCTGGCCGCCGACCATGTTGACGTACACCAGCGGGCAGCCGACGTACTGTGCGCGTCGGGCGCACAGCTCCAGCCTGGAGTCGTCCTTCAGCCGCTCGTACGGCGAGCCGTTGATGGCGAGGACGAGGCCGACGTCGGCGGTACGCGCGTAGATCGACGGGCCCTTCTCCTGCCACAGGTCTTCACAGATCATCAACGCGATGTCGACGCCGTGCACGCGTGCCACCGCCAGATCCTCGCCGGGGACGAAGTAGCGGAACTCGTCGAACACGCCGTAGTTCGGCAGGTGGTGCTTGGCGTAGCGCACGATGACCTTGCCGCCGTGCACGAACGCGCCGGCGTTGAGTGGTGCGATGGGCGGCTGCCCGGCCCGCTGCGAGCGGCCACCGATCACGTCGAGATACCCGACGACGACGGTAATGTCGCCCAGGCCGCGCTCGGCGAGCTCGGCGGCGAGCTGGTCGAGCTGGCGGCGAGAGGCGTTGCAGAACGACTTGCGCAACGCGAGGTCCTCCACCGGGTAGCCGGAGAGGTGCATCTCGGGGAAGACCACCAGGTGCGCGCCCGTCGCGGCGGCGTCGCGCGCCTTGGCCAGGACCTGGTCGGCGTTGGCGCGCAGGTCACCTACCGTCGGGTTCGTCTGGGCGAGTGCCACTCGTAGCTGGGTCACGAGGCGATGCTATTTCCCGCCGGCGAAAACTGCCTAGGGGGCGACGGGGTGGCTCTTCCGCCGTCGGATACGCAGCACGACCGCGCCGGTTACCAGCGCCGCCGCGAGGACTGCGACGAGGACGAGTGGGTGGACGACGACGCCCGGGGTGATACTCGTCTCGCCGATCACCCGCACCCGTTGGTTGCTGCCGTCGACGACGTACAGCTCGCCGTCCGGGCCGGCCGCGACCGCGGTGGGTTCGTTCAGCTGGGCTCTGCCCGCGGGCTTGCCGTCGCCGGCGAAGCCGCCGCCGCCGTAGGTGGTGCCGTCCTCGCCGCCGCCTTCGCGGAACTCACCGGTTCCCGCGACCCGCCTGACGACGTGCGTTCCAGGTCGATCGCACGGACCCGGTGGTTGGCCTTGTCGGTGAGGTACAGCGTGCCGTCGGCCACGGTCAGGTCGCTGATCGCGCCGAACTGTGCGGAGTACGCCGTGGCCCCGTCGCCGGCCACGCCGACGCCGCCGGCCTGGTAGCCGGCGAACGTGGTGATCTTCCCGGTGCGCTTGTCCACACGCAGCACCTGCGGGCCGATGGAGACGTACAGCCCGCCGCCGGGGCCGATGGCCAGGCCGACCGGGCCGTTCAGCCGGTCGGTCTCCTCGCCGTACTCGTCCGGGTCGTCGGCGACGACCGTCTCGCACTCGTCGGCGTCCGGTTCCAGCCGGCAGATCCGGTCGGCTGCCCCGTCGACGACGTACAGGTCGCCACCCGCGTCGAAGGCCAGCCCGGTCGGGTTCACGAACTCGTACCGGCTGCCTGGCATGGTGTCGATCGTGCCGTCGTCGAGGTCGACGTACCTGATGGCGGTCTCGTCGCCGGTGTCGTCGGCGAAGTACAACCTGCCGTCAGGACCAAGCGCGAGTGAACGCGGTGTGCTGAGGTACGCCTCGGTGGCCTTGCCGCCGTCGCCGTTGTCCTCCTCGTCGTACGGGCGGATGTCCGGCCGGCCGGCCAGGGTGCGGACGACGCCCGCACCGAGGCCGACCGTGCGGATCCTGTCGTTGTCCGTGTCGGCCAGGTAGAGCGTGCCGTCGTCGTCCACGACGACGTCGCCGGGATTCCTGAGGTCGACCTCGTCGAACTCGTGCACGTCGCGGTAGAACGGGCCGTCTTCTTCTTCGTCGCCGGTGTCGTCGGCGGGTATGCGCCGTCCGCTGCCGACCAGGGTGTCGATCGGTTCGCTTGCCAGCCGGTGGTCGGGACGGGTGGCGTGCTCCGCCTCGGCGACCATGCGGATCCGGTAGATCTGGGCGTCGGTGAGGTAGAGCTGCCCCGCCGGCCCTACCGCGATACCGATACCCATCGGCGCGCCGGCGATGACCGAGTCCGTCGGTTTGCGGCCGTCGCCGACCGGGGCGTCCTTCTCGCCGCCGGCGTAGGCGCTTACGTCCTTGGTGGCCAGGTCGAGCCGGTAGACGCGGTCGTAGCCGGCGATGTAGAGGGCCTTGCCCTCGGGGTCGAACGCCAGGTCGGACGGGTCGTGCACCTCGGGTGCGCGGGTGACCGCTCCGGCCACGGTCTCGATGGTGTCCTTCGCCGGGTCGGCCACCCGCACCAGGTCGGTGGCCGCCTCGGCGAAGTAGACCTTGCCGGACGGGTGGACGGCGACCGTGTCGGGGCGGACGAACGTCTTGGTGGCGCGCTTCGTCCCGACGGCAGGTTCGGGGAAGGCACCGACCTCCTCGGGTAGCGCGTACCCGGCGATGGTGCCGATCTTGCCGGTGTCGGCGTCGACCATGCGCACGCGGTAGTTCAGCGAATCGGTGATGTAGAGGTTGCCGTCGGCGTCTACCGCGACGTCTTTCGGGTAGTAGAGCAGCGCCTTGGTCGCCTTGCCGCCGTCGCCGCCGAAGTGCCTGTCCTTGACGCCTGTCCCGCCGCTGCCGGCGACGGTTCGGATGGTGCCGTCGTCCGGGTCGATCGCCCTGATCCTGTGGTTGCCGGTGTCGGCGACGTAGAGCGTGCCGTCGTTGCCGACCGTGAGTCCGCGTGCGCCGTAGATGTAGCCACTGGACTCGCGGCTGGAGAAGGTGGCCTTCTTCGCGGGGCCGCCGTCGCCGCTGAAGCCGGACTTGCCGGTGCCGGCGATGGTGGTGATGGTCTTCGTCCTCGGGTCGACGGCGCGGATCCGGTGCCCGGCGAGTACGTACAGGGTGCCGTCAGGTCCGGTGGCGACGTCCACCGGTTCCGCCAACCCGGCCGTGCGGGCCGGACCGCCGTCGCCAGTGTTGCCAGGGTCGCCGGTGCCGACGACCGTGTCGATGACGAGATCGCCTGCCGCCACCGGCGGTCGCTCGGCCGCACGCGACGGCTCGCCGCCGAGCTGGCCGAGGAGAGCCGCCCCGAGCACGGTGAGCGCCGCGAAGGTAGCGGCGGACCGGCTCATGCTGCCCCGGCGCCGGTCGGCTGGTGCTTCCTGCGCCGCCACCAGACGCGCAGCACGATGGCGGCGGCGATCAGCAGGACCGTGATGACAGCGATGGTGACGAGGGGGTGGACGACGATGCCGGGGGTGATCTCGGTTTCGCCGATCACCCGTACCCGCCGGTTGCTGCTGTCGACGATGTACAGCTCGCCGTCCGGGCCGACGGCCACCGCGCTGGGCTCGTTGAGCTCGGCCTTGCCGGCTGGCTTGCCGTCGCCGGTGAAGTCACCGCCGCCGTTGATGGCGCCGTCGCTGCCGCCGCCTTCGCGGAGCTTGCCGGTTCCCGCGACCCGCCTGACGACGTGCTGCTTCAGGTCGATCGCACGCACCCGGTGGTTGGCCTTGTCGGTGAGGTACAGCGTGCCGTCTGCGACGGACATGTCGGCGATGTAGCCGAACGAGGCGGAGTACGCCGACCCGCCGCCTCCTTCGACGCTACGACCGAACACGTAACCGGCGAACGTGCTGACCTGCCCTGTTCGCTTGTCGACGCGCAGGATCTGGTTGCCGTTCGCGACGAGCAGGGCGCCGCCTGGGCCGATGGCGAGGGCGGTGGGGCTGACGAACCGTTCGGTCTCCGCGCCCGGACCGCTGCCGGGATCGTCGGCGACGACCGTCACGCACTCGTCCGCGTCCAGCTCCAGCCGGCAGAGGCGCTGGGCGTCGGCGTCCAGGACGTACAGGTCGCCCTTCCCATCGAACGCGAGGCCGGTGGGTGCGGTGAACTCGTACCGGCTGCCGCGCAGGGTGTCGATCGTGCCGTCGTCGAGGTCGACGTACCTGATCATGGTCTCGTCGCTGGTTTCGTTGGCGAAGTACAGCCGGTCGTCCGGGCCGAGGGCGAGCGCGCGCGGATCCTCCAGGTACGCCTTGGTCGCCTTCCCGCCGTCGCCGTCGCCGTCCTCGTCGTACGGACGGTAGTCCGGTCTGCCGGCCAGGGTGCGGACGACACCGTCGTCCGGGTCGACCATCCGGATCATGTCGTTGCCCGTATCGGCGAGGTACATCGTGCCGTCGTCGGCTACCACCACGTCGCTGGGACTCTGCAGGTCGACGTCGTCGAGCGCGTGTGCGCCGCGTTCGAACGGCCCGTCCTCGTTGTCGCCGAAGTCCTCGGCCGAGGTGCGCTTCCCGCTGCCGACCAGGGAGTCGATGCGTTGGCCGGCCAGCCGGTCGTCGTCGCGGACCGGGTGCCGCGCCTTGCGGACGCTGCGGACGCGGAGGTTCCGCGAGTCGGTGAGGTACAGCTCACCCGCGGGGCCCATCGCGACACCGCGCGTGCTGGACGAGAGCTGCTCGCCGAGGTACGCGTCGGTCGGTCGGCCGCCATCGCCGAGCGCTTCCGCGGCACCGCCACCGGCGTATGTACGAACCTTGTTCGTGGCCAGCTCGAGCCGGAAGATACGGGCCTTGCCAGGGTATTCGGCGAACGGGTCGGTGCCGGCGACGTAGAGCGCCTTGCCGTCGCGGCTGAACGCGAGCCCGGTCGGGCCTTGTACTTCCGCCGCCGATGTGCCCCTGCCTGCGACCGGCTCCATGGTCTTCTTCTGCCGGTCGACCACCAGCACCTGGTTGCCGGTCTGGTCGGAAACGTACACCCGGCCGGACGGGTGTACGGCGATCCCGTCCGTCGAGACGTACGTGTCGGACCGACCGATCGTGCTGATCTTCCCGGTGTCGGCGTCGACCAACCGCACGCGAGAGTTCTCCGAGTCCGCGATGTAGAGGTTGCCGTCGGCGTCGACCGCCACGTCCTTCGGGTTCTGGAGCCGGGCCCTGGTGGCCTTGCCGCCGTCGCCGCTGAAGCCGCCTTCCTCGCCCCGGCCGCTGCCGGCGACGGTGCGGATGGTGCCGTCGTCCGGGTCGATCGCCCTGATGCGGTGGTTGCCGGTGTCGGCGACGTAGACGGTGCCGTCGCTACCGACCGCGAGCCCGTTGGCGGGGTACGAGTTCTCGTACCCGGAGAACGTGGCCTTCTTCGCGGGGCCGCCGTCGCCGCTGAAGCCGGACTTGCCGGTGCCGGCGATGGTGGTGATGTCCTTCGTCTTCGGGTCGACGGCCCTGACCTGTTGCCCGGCGAGGACGTACAGGGTGCCGTCCGACCCGGTGGTGACGTCCATCGGTTCCCTCAACCCGGCGGAACGCGCCCGGCCGCCGTCGCCGGTGTTGCCCACGTCGCCGGTGCCTACGACGGTGTCGATGACCAGGTCGCCCGCGCTCACCGGGGCGCGTTCTGCGGCGTGCGACGCCTCGCTGACCGGGCCGAGAAGGGTCGCGCTGACGACGGCGAACGCGAGGAAGCCAGGTACGGCCAGTCGTCCGATCTCGGGGGGCAAACCCGTCACGCAGAGACCTCCTCGGTTGGTGGAACCGCGCCGGACGGCGTCGGCGTCAGTGATGCCATCCGGCGTCTGCCGGTTCCAGGTGGAGAGCTCACTGGCCGTGCCGAGGGATGCAGGCGCAGGTGAACCTGTAGGAGGATAGGCGGCGGCGGTTATAGGTCGGCCATAGTTGGCCGGCGCGGGGCGGAGGAAAGCCACTTGACGGACCGGCCGGACTGCCGGATTCTCGGGCCACTCGAGGTGCTCGTCGAGGGCTGCCCGATTCGGCTCGGTGGGCAGCGACCGCAGGTGCTCCTCGCCACGCTCGTGCTCGACGGGGGCCACCCGGTGTCGACCGAGCGGTTGGCGGAGGCGGTGTGGGGCGCAGAGCTGCCGACGTCGCTGCGCGCACAACTGTCCATCCACGTCTCGACGTTGCGCAAGGCGTTCGGTACCGCCGTCATCGACACCGTGCCGGGCGGCTACCGGCTGCGCAGGGACGCGGTGCGGGTCGACGCGTACGAGGCGGAGAGCCTCGTGGAGCAGGCACGTGCGGCGGCTGCCGCAGGACGTACCGGCGAGGCCGTCGACCTGCTCGCCGCCGCACAGCGGCGGTGGCGCGGCCCGGTGCTTGCCGGGCTGGACAGTTCGTTGGTCGCGGCTGCCGCGACGCGGTTCGAGGAGCTGTGGCTGACCATCGTGGAGGAGCGCGCACGGCTCGAGCTGGACCGCGGCGGGCACGTGCCGTTGATCGGGGAGCTGACCGCCGCGGTCGGTGCCCATCCGTACCGCGAGCGGTTGCGCGGTCAGCTGATGGTGGCGCTGGCGAGGTCGGGACGCGCCGCGGACGCGCTCGAGGTCTACCGCGAGGGGCGCCGGGTGCTGGTCGACGAGCTCGGCGTGGAGCCGGGGCCCGAGCTGCGGCAGCTGGAACAGCGGATCCTGCTCGGCGACGAGGACATGGACGTCGGGGAGCGCGACTCGCATGTCCTGGCCGGCGCTCCCGCCGGCCAGGACCCGCCCAGCCGGCCGGTGCCCACCGAGTTGCCGAACGCGCTCGTCACCTTCACCGGGCGGACGGCGGAGGTGGCCGCGCTGAGCGCGTCGTTGCCCGCCGCGGACGGTCGGCCGATCGTCGTCAGCGGGCCGGGCGGGGTCGGCAAGTCCGCGCTCGCGATCGCCGTCGCGCAGCGCGTCGCCGACCAGTTCCCCGAGGGCCAGCTCTACGCCAACCTGCACGGCACCACGCCGCACACCACGCCGCCCAGCGGCCATGACGTGCTCGCCCAGTTCCTCCGGTCGCTCGGGGTGCCGGCCGCGGATGTGCCCGTCGACGCGGAGACGGCGGTGGCCAGGTTCAGGGAGCTGACCGCCGACCGGCGACTGCTCGTTGTGCTCGACGACGCCGCGGACGCCACGCAGGTGCGCAGGTTGCTGCCCGCAGGCAATTCGAGCACCGCGCTTGTGACGAGCAGGCGCAGGCTCGACGCCCTCGACACCGCGGAGCACCACCAGCTGGACGTGCTGGCCGCGGCCGAGGCCGAGGAGCTGCTCGCGCGGATCGCCGGGCCGCACCGGTTGGACGCGGAGGCCGGCGCCGCCGCCGACCTGGTGCGGCTGTGCGGGCGGCTGCCGCTCGCCGTCGCCATCGCGGGCGCGCGGCTCGCCGCGCGGCCCTCGCTGTCGGTGCAGGCGCTCGTCGAACGGCTGGCGGTGGAACGCCGGCGGCTGGGCGAGCTGCGCGTCGACGACCACGACGTACGGGCGAGCTTCGCGGTGAGCTACGCGGACCTCGACCGCCCCGAGGTGGCACGGATGTTCCGGCTGCTCGGCGTGCTCGACGGCTCGACGGTCAGCGTCGAGGTGGCCGCGGCGCTCGCGGACGTCCCCGTCGCCCTGGCCGAGGACCTGCTGGGCGAGCTGGTCGCCGCGCAGCTGGCCACCCGCACCGGGGAGCGCTACGGGCTGCACGACCTGCTCCGGCTGTTCGCCAGGGAGCTCGCCGAGGTCGAGGACGGTCGGCGCGGGTGCGCCGCCGCCCTGCGCCGGGCGATGCACTGCTACGTCGCCACTGCGCACACCGCGGCGATGGTCGTCGCGCCGTGCTACCGCTGGCGCCTCGAGCTCGTGCCGGTCGAGCTGGTGCATCCCGGCGTCGCCCTGTCGTCGGTGCCAGAGGTCAACGCGTGGATCGAGGCGGAGCGGGAGAACCTGCTGCTCGCGGCCGAGCAGGCGGCGGTCGGCGACGAGCCGGCCGTCGCGGTGAGCCTGGCGGTCGCGCTTGACATGCCGCTGGAGAACCGCGGCAGGTGGCGGGAGCAGCTGGTGGTGTCTGAGATCGTCCGGCGCGCGGCTGAGCGCACGCAGGACCCGCACCACCTCGGCCTCGCACACAACGACGTCGGGTGGGCGCTGTCGGCGCTCGACCGGGTCGCCGACGCCATCCCGCCCTTCGAGCATGCGCTGGAGATGTGGCGTGCGGTGGGGCACCTCACCGGTGAGGCCCTCACCCTGCACGGCCACGGCGTGGCCTGCCGGGCGCTCGGCCGCCACGACGACGCGCTGGCGAGCCTGCAGCGCGCAGAGACGCTGGCGGAGCAGCTCGGCGACCGCGGCCGCCAGGCGATGTGCCAGAGCGCGATCGGCCTGACGTACCAGCGCCTCGGGCAGTACGACGACGCCATCGCGGCACACGAGAAGAGCGTGGCGATGGCGCGCGAGGCGAGCAGCTGGCGGACCGAGCTGATCGCGCTCGGCAACATGGCCGAGGCGTTCCGGCTCGCCGGCGAGCTACGTACGGCCGTGCGTACCTTCAGGGAGGTGCTCGAACGGGGACGGTCGGCTGACTACGCGGGCACCTACTGGGAGGCCGAGCACCTGTGGGGGCTCGGCATGGCGCTGCACGACCTGGGCATCGGTGGCCGGGAGTGCTGGCTCGCCGCCGCCGACATCCTCGCCGACCTCGGGCTGATCGGCGCGGAGGAACGTGTCGTGATCGGCCGCGAGCCGATCCCCGCGACGCCTGACGTCATCGCGAGCCAGCTATGAGCAGGACGGTGCGTTGCCGCATCCTCGGCCCGCTGGCCGCCGAGGTGGCAGGTGCGGAGGTGGACCTCGGCGGGCCGCGGCCGCGGTCGCTGCTCGCCGGCCTGCTCCTCGACGTCGACCGGGTGGTGGACCCGGAGTCGCTGATCGCGGCCATCTGGGGCGACCGGCCGCCGGCGTCGGCGCGCGCATTGCTCTCGGTGCACGTGTCGGCGCTGCGCAAGGCGTTCGTCGCCGCCGGCTGCGCGGACGAGGTGATCGAGACGGTCGGCAGCGGCTACCGGGTCAGGTCCGACACCGTGGCGCTGGATGCGCACCTGGCTGCACAACGCATCGAGACGGCACGGTCCGCCGCCGGGGCGGGGCGGCACGGCGACGCCGAAGAGACGTTCCGCGCCGCGCTCGACCTGTGGCACGGACCGGTGCTCGACGGGCTGTGCAGCCCACCGATCCGCGCCGGTGCGCAGCGGCTGGCCGAGCTCCGGTTGGCGGCCGCCGAGGAGTGGGCCGAGCTGGCGTTGCTGCTCGGGCACCTCGACGCCGTCGCCGACGCGCTGCCCGCCGTGCTCGCCGAGCAGCCGTTGCGGGAACGCGCGCGGGCCCAGCTGATGCTCGCCCTCGCCCGGTTGGGCAGGAAGGCCGACGCCCTCGAGGTGTACGAGCAGGGCCACCAGCTGCTCGTCGAGGAACAGGGACTGGAGCCCGGGGCGGTGCTGACCGACCTGCGCAACGCGATCGACGACGACGCGCTGCCCACCCAGCTGGCCGGCGCGGCGGCCGCCGTGGACTCGTACCGGCTGGTCGAGCTGCCGCCCGCGGTGCCGCACTTCACCGGCCGGCAGACCGACCTCGCCGTGCTCGACTCGTTGCTCGACCACTCGACCACTCGACCAGGCACCTGGCCGTGATCAGCGGTGCCGCGGGGACCGGGAAGACGACGTTGGCGCTGCAGTGGGCACACCGGGTGGCGGAGCGGTTCCCCGACGGGCAGCTCTTCGCCGACCTGCGTGGCTACGACCCCGAGGTCGAACCGGTCGAGCCCGGTGCCGTGCTCGAGCAGTTCCTGCGTGCGCTCGGGGTGTCCGGCGAGGCGTTGCCGGCGACGGTGGCGGAGCGTGCCGCGCTGTTCCGCAGCACCGTGCACGGTCGCCGGCTGCTGGTCCTGCTGGACAATGCGGCGTCCGCGAACCAGGTGCGCCCGCTGCTGCCTGGCTCGAGCAGCTGCTGTGTGCTCGTCACGGCACGTCGGCGGCTGGAAGGCCTGGTCGTAGGCGAGGGTGCGCTCGCGGTGCCGGTCGAGATGCTGTCCGACGCCGAGTCGGCCGCCCTCGTGCGGGACGTCGTGGGTGTGGACCGGCTGGACGCCGAACCTGTCGACGTCTCCGCGCTTGCCGCGCTGTGCGGTGGGCTGCCGCTCGCACTGCGGGTCGTCGCGGCGCGGCTCACCTCGGCGCCGAACGGCACGGCACAGCAGGTGGTCGACCGGCTGGCCAGTGAACGCGACCGGCTGGACCAGCTCAGCCAACAGGAGCTGCAGGTGCGCGGCAGCTTCGAGCTGTCGTACCGCGACCTGTCGCCTGGGGCGAAGGTCGCGTTCCGTCGGCTCGGCCTCGTCGACACGCCTGGCGGGTTCGCGCCCTGGTTGCTCGCGGCGCTCGGCGACTGCACCCTCGCGGCGGCCGAGGACCTCTGCGAGGAGCTCGTCGACGCGCAACTCGTGCAGCCGCTCGGCACCGACCTCGCCGGCAAGACGCGGTACCGCTTCCACGACCTGGTGCGGTTGTTCGCCCGCGAACGCGCCGGGACCGAGGAGGCGAGGGACGCGGTGGACGCCGCGGTGGCCAGGGTGTTCGGCGGCCTGCTCGCCATGGCCGACGAGGCGCGGCGGGTCGAGTACGGCGACCCGACGGGCGGCGGCCTGCGCGGTGCGACGGCGTCGTGGCTGCCGCAGGACCCCGAGGGTGCCGATCCGCTGCGCTGGTTCGAGAGCGAACGCTCCAACCTGGTGGCGGCGATCCGGCAGTGCGCCGAGCGCGGTTGGCACGAGGTCAGCTGGGACCTGGTGGTGCGCTGGCTGTTCATGTTCGAGGCCCGCGCGTACTACGACGACTGGCAGACGGTCACCGAGTACGCGCTGCGCGCCTGCCGGGAGGCGGGCAGCGCACGCGGCGAGGCGAGCATGCTGTACTCGCTCGGCGTGCTCGAGCTCAACCGTCGCCGCCTGGACGAGGCCATCGCGCCGCTGACCGACGCATTGCGTACGTTCGAGCGGATCGGCGGCAAGCGCGACCGTGCGGCGACGATGCGGCACCTGGCCACTGTGCAGATGTTCCGTGGTGAACACGAGCGCGGGCTGCAGGGGCTGGAGACCGCCTGTGCGCTCTTCGCGGAGCTCGGCGACGGGCTGGCCGAGGCCAACGCGCTCGGCCACATCGCGTACGTGCACACCCTGGAGCAGCGCTTGGATGTCGCGGAGAGTCTGCTCGACCGTGCTCTCACGAAGCCGCAGGCGACCGGCCGCCCGCGGGCGCAGCTGTTGAAGCGGCTCGCGGAGGTGTACCGCCTGCAGGGGCGCGCCGCGGAAGCGGCGCAGGTGGGCGAGAGCGCGCTGGGGATCGTCCGGGAGGCGCGCGACCCGGTCGGCGAGGCGTACGTGCTCCACGCGCTCGGCGAGGTGAAGGCCGACCTGGGCGAGGGCGCCGAGGCGGAGCGGCTGCTCCGCGAGGCGCTGGTGATCGCCCGTCGGGTGGGCGAGCGGCTGATCGAGGGGCGGGTGCTGCTCGCACTCGGTCGCCTCGACACGGCCGAGTCGGTGGAGCTGTTGACGGCCGCAGTGGCGGTCTTCGACGAGATGAGCGCGGCCGCGTGGCGCGAGACGGCGAGCAAGGCACTTGCCGAACGCCGGTAGCTACTTCGATCTGAAAAAGTCGGGGCGTGGCGGTCTCTGAGTGGGGGTTTGTTCGTCGAGAGGATGGCCTCGAACCCTTGGGTGTGAAGGGGTCGAGGCCATCGTGTTTCGTACTGTAAATGATCAGCCGACGTTGTGGGATTCGGTCCTG